>CALWKL010000014.1 GCA_944381255.1 uncultured Clostridia bacterium
AGTAATATCTCCTACTTTGCCTTTCCCATTATTGTAGACTTCACGACTTCCCTCTACAAAAGCTTCAACGAAAGAAGATTTTGTCTCTGCACTTACTGGGACATAGTAGCAAGCCTCGGCACCCAGAGTAGCCTCATCATCTGAGTATAGGTGCATAAGTTCTGCAAATTTTGCAATCTTAGCACTAGCACTGCTAAGGCTGCCTATCTTCTCCAACTTTGTATTCAAGTCTTCATAAGGAATTTGCTCGCCTGTTGCTTTGTTTGTAGCCATAGTTTGCATTTTAATATTTTGAATATTAGTATTGTATGTCTCTAAGTCAATCTCACAGTTTTCTAGTTTAGTCTTTTCAGCTTCCATTGCTTCATTTTGCTCATCACTAAACTTTATCAGTATGTGGTTTACCTTGAAATAACCAGTTGCATCTTTCATATAGTACACATCACCAGCACCTGTCGCTACATCATCATTAAAGGCACTTGGGCTAGTGTTGTATTTTTCTACTTGAGCATTGTATAATTCTTTATATTTATCAACTACATCTTTATTTGTAATGACAATGTTGTCTTCGGTATATTTATTTTGAAAAGCAGTTAGCACAGCATTTTGATAATAAATATTATATACCATCTGCACATTTCTCAAAAATGCATCAGTACCAGTCTTGGTAAGATTTCTACCGTTTTCATTACGAAGCAAGTTATTAATATATTTTGACCAAGCATCATCACTAAAACTTTCTTCATTAGATGCATCTGGATTCATAACTATACTATCAGTCCAGTGCCAATAATTTGTCCTAAAGGTATCATAAGCCAACTTTGCTAACTCAGAGAAACTCTTACTCTCTACATCAGCCTCTGTGTATAGCCCTATTGACTTATTAGCCACATCAACTTCTTCTTTATTCTTAGTAAGTACACCCTCTACTAAGTCATATTGGCTTTGGTACAAAGAGTCCTCATAACTTGTGTAAGTGCTATCACTCTCATCAGACTCGGTCGTAGTGGTGCCACCACGCAACTCCTGCTCCAAATCACTCACTGTATCATTGATATAGTCATATACATTCTGCCAAACTTCGTTAAACTGGTAAGTTGTGAGAGTAACTTTATCTATCTTTTTCTCTGCGCGAGCCTCTACCATATCTTCATCATCTGAAGTAAGGAAATCAACTAGCAACTTACGCTTCAATTCCAAATCAATCGTACTGCGTATACCATTCTCGGTAACGGTAGAGGAATTGTCAAATTGAGCATTACCTGTAGAATTATAGGTAATCAACAACTCTTCACGAGTAACGGTAATTCGATTATTATCAAAACTTACCACCCACTCTGATAACTGCTTATCCAAATTGGTAGTTACCAAAGTACAACCGGCGAACATTGGTATCACGCACACGCACAAAGCCAATGCAAAAAATTTAAAAAACTTCATCTTAGCCACAATAATCTCTCCAAACTAAATTTTAGCAAGCACAATTTTAACATAAAAAATGCACTTTTGCAATCTTTTTAAACAACTTTGTCAAGCAAATCATCTAGAAAATCAAAAACAATCCCCCAAATCTGCCCCTCATTAAGATTTTGATTGTTATGTGATATTATTGCCATAGTGTCTTTTTTGTAAACAGGAAAATCGGGGTTATTTAAACTGCCTAAGGCTTGCATAAATTTTGTATTATCTATACCGACATACAGACTTGTCTTGTCCTTTTTGACACTCGCTCTATCTATGCCTAATACTTGACATTTCGCCTTCAGCGTAGCCACCTTTATAAGCCCTTCGATAGAGTTAGGCAAATATCCATACTGGTCTTTGATACGCAAACTTACTTCATTTGCATCACTATCGTTTGCAATATTTGCAATAGCGCTATATATCTCCATTCGCTTGATTTTGTCTTTTTCAAAATCATCTGGCACATAAGCATCTATATCTACTTCTATTTTTACTGGTTTATACTCATGCACAGGCTTGCCCTTTGCCATAGCGATACTACTATCCAAAAGTTTACAATACATATCGTATCCCACTTTTTCCATTTGCCCATGTTGCTCTGCGCCCAAAATATTACCTGCACCACGAAGCTCTAAATCTCGCATAGCAATTTTAAAGCCACTCCCAAGCGAAGTAAATTGCATCAGTACTGACAACCTCTCGTATGCTGTACTATTTAGTTTACCCTCGTCCATATAGGTAAAATATGCCCATGCCAGCCTATCACTACGGCCGACACGACCACGCAATTGATACAATTGAGACAAACCTAATTTGTCAGCAGAGACTACAAATAGTGTATTTGCATTAGGTAAATCTATACCATTCTCTATTAGAGTAGTGGCAACTAGTACATCAATATCACCCTGATACAGTGCTAAAATTGTATCTTCAATTCTGCGCTTCTCCATTCTACCATGCGCTACACCTATACGCACATCAGCCCCGAGTTCTGCCTGCAAACTCTGCGCAAAATCTTCTATAGTCTCAATTCTTGGATATACGACTAAGGATTGACCCTGCCTACTAAGTTCTCGATTGATTGCAGTAGATATTAGGCTATAACTAAATTGCGATACAACAGTCTGTACCGGCAATCTATCTAGTGGTGGAGTCTCAATAGTACTTATATCACGTATTCCCACTAGCGACATATGCAAAGTCCTAGGTATAGGGGTAGCAGTAAGAGTGAGGACATGCACATTTTTCTTTACATTCTTTAGTTTTTCTTTGTCCCCTACACCAAATCTTTGTTCTTCATCTAGCACTAATAAACCTAAGTTGTCAAACTTTACATCATCACTTAATAATCTATGTGTGCCGATAACAATATTTACCTTACCACTTCTAATATCGGCCAAAATTTGCTGTTGTTCTTTTGGAGTTTTAAATCTATTTAGGCAACGAACCTCTATGCCATAGTTTTTTAGGCGAGCAGAAAAACTATTGTAATGCTGTTCGGATAGTATAGTCGTAGGCACAATTACTGCTACCTGATAGCCACTCATCGCCGCTACAAAACTAGCACGAATAGCGACCTCTGTCTTACCAAACCCTACATCACCCACTACCAGCCTATCCATAATTTTACCACTTGCCAAATCGTGATATACATCAGCAAATGCTCGCTCTTGGTCTGGTGTAGGAGTATATCCAAAACTTGACTCAAATTCTGCCATAGTGCTTTCGTCTACTTTCATTACATTCCCTACTGACTTCTCTCTCTCACGATATAGCGCCAATAGGTCAAAAGCAAGTTGCTTGACACTTTCTCTTACTCTAGCCTTTGCCTTTTCAAAAGCATTGGTACCTAGAGTACTAAGCGTAGGGGTTTTGTCGCCACCAATATACCGCCCCAGCATATCCAATTGCTCTGTAGGCACGTAGACTTTGTCATTATTTTTATAACTTACTACTACATAATCTCGCTGTGCAGTGCCAATCGTTAGTTTTGTAATGCCTTCACACACACCTATACCATGCGTAGCATGCACCACATATTCACCAATCTCAGGCAAGGTAAATCGGTCAGTAACCTTGACCATCTGCTTTTGCCAAGTCTTATCTTTCTTGCGAACAAAACGACTCTCGCTACTTCCTATTATTAGCAATTTATCCTGACAAAAGCAACCTCCTATCAAAATGTGGTCAACCAAAATATTCACTCTACCAGATACAGCGTCGACACTGCGAGCCACCTTCTCCACTGGCAAAAATTTAGATATTCTCTTATAACCTTCTTCTGCACTAGTTGCTTCGGGCGTAGCAAGAATTATGGTAAAGTTTTTTTGAATATATTCACGCAGTTGACCAACAAAACCTTCATAACTATCTCCAAGTTTAGGCACTATAGAAGTTTCTCTAGAAAGCACCACTTTGGGGGCAAAAAAGCGATTTTGTGTCATAATAGATTGAAAAGCAAGCGAATCTTGCTTATCAAGATGCTGAATAATTTTGTCAAAATCTTGTACCAAATTTTTATGCAATGGCACTAATTGACCATTGTTTATACCCTCAGAGATATTCCTAGATACACGGTCAAGATACTCGTCAAGTTTGGTCGCACACTGCTTAGGTTGGTCTACTATTACAATAGAATTATCTGGCAAAAAATCTAATATATTAGCAGTTTCTAGATAAGCAGACAAATATCCCCATGATGTACGGGATATAGAATTTTGCAAGTTCTGGCTAACAGTCTTCAAATTAGACAAACTTGCTATATATTCCTCTGGATTTTTCGACTTAGCCGATTTACTTTTATTTATCTCAAACTGTTCTAGGAGTACTTGCTTGAGTCTGTCTATTTGGGTTTTTGGTAACACAAAAGCATTAGGACAAATGAATACCTCTTTTTCCTCTTTTATTGAGTATTGTGTGAGGATATTAAATGAGGTAATTTTCTCAATTTCTGTGTCAAAAAAATGCAATCTGTATGGCAATTCACTATTTATAGGGAAAATATCTAGCACATCACCACGAGCCGCACATTGCCCCACAGACTCTACCGATTCGGTGCGAGTATACCCACGCTCGATTAATCTAGCCATAAGTTCTGCACGGTCTATATCTTGCCCAACATTGATATGCAGAGCGCTATTTAAGAACAACTCTTTGGGCGCTACATACTCCCCCAGCACATCAGCAGTGATTACACAAGCATTCACTTTGTTAATAGCCATATCCATTAGACTAGCCTGCTTCTTAATACCGCTATTACCAAATTCCATTATGTGATAAGTAAAATCATCATTTGCATCGGTAATCATAGCGACCTTTCGCCCCATACTCTGCAAATCTTTTGCTACTAATTCTGCATTCTCTGTCGTATCAACGATATAACACAAGAAGCCCTGCCATTCATTTGCTACTATTATTCGCTCGCCCAAATTATAGCCAAAAACGCTCACTTTTTGCTGTGAGCGTACTTTATCTAATATTTCACCAATTTCATTTTTAGCTAAAATTTTACTTGCAAGTTCCATAATTATCCCTATCTATTGTGTATCTGCGACCTCTTTACCTCGCATAAAATCATATGCATAGCGTGTTGCTTTTTCTACGCCTACCCCTACATTTGCCAAATCAGCTGGCGCCATCTTTTTCAATACAAAATCGGCAAGGTCAGCACTCCTATTAGGTGTGTCTACCCCTATCCTAATGCGAGTAAACTCGGTAGTGCCGAGTCGAGCAGTAACCGAACGCAAACCATTATGTGTACCACTAGAACCGACTGTTCTTAGCCTACACAGTCCTGCGGTCAAATCTACATCGTCTAGTATTACGCATATATCTTTTGGTTCAATTTTATATTTTTTAGATAGCGCAAACACAGCATCACCGCTATTATTCATAAAGGTAAGGGGTTTGACCAACAAGATTTTATTACCCTCAAATTCTGTCTCTATTATTAGAGCATTTTTACGCTTTTTCTTAAACACTACACCTAGGTCGCTAGCAATCTTGTCCATTACCATAAAGCCTACATTATGTGGAGTATTGTTGTACTCTGCCCCATAATTACCTAATCCAACTATCATTCTCATATTATTTACCTACCTATTTTTTATCTCGCCATTTTCGATAAAGCAAAACGGTTCGATAATACTATTATCTCTTATTTTACTGCTTTGTATTACACTATTATAAATTTTGCAATTATTGCCAATTTGACTATTAAATATTGTACAATTTGGATAAATCATAACATTTGCCCCAATAGCAGTACGCCCCAACAATGTTGTGTTGGGATAAATAACGGTATTTTGCCCTATTACCACATCTGCATCAATACTTGTATTTGCCATATCTAGCATCTCCACTCCTCGCTCTATGTGGTAAGACAAAATGCGTTTTTTAATCACTTCTTGTGCGTACTGTAAAGTATCTGTATCACATACTTTTATGAGGTCATCTCCAATATCAAGATTAGAGCCAACACTAGAGTATAGCCTCTCAGCACTGCGCAAATATTCGGTAATAAATACATAGCCTCTCTCAAGTTTGCATACATTCATACGCTTTTCTTTTGCATAATTTATGATACCCAAGAAGGTTTTGCGCTGTAGTAGTGGCGTGTCTGCATAAAATACTGCAGTATACTTTTTGTTGCTAAGATGAGGCTTAATAGTAGATAGCAAATCGTCATCTTCTCGAGCCTCTATTTCTAATACAGGGCAGTCTGCAAAAGCAAGACAAACCCACTCAGTGAGTGTCTTACCACATATGCGATAATCAAAACTTTTTTTAGTAGACAAGAAAGCTGGCTGGTGAATTTTTAACACAATCACAGCGACATCGCCATCGATACTTTCCTGCTGTAGTCCAAAAATCTCATCTATTTCTTTCCAATCGCTTCTCCTCTCGGTAAGCACTGCTTCTTCCATACTAAGTATTGCCATATTACTTTACCCCCTTTGACCTTTTGCTTGCAAAAAATTGAGACAATATTGCACCACACTCGGTCTCACAGACTCCACCATAAACTTCTGGGCGATGATTAAATCGCTTATCCATTGGTAAATTATATAAGCTACCACAACAGCCAGCTTTTGGGTCATATGCACCAAAATATATTGCCCTAACTCTAGCATTGATACACGCCCCAGCACACATTGGACAAGGCTCCAGTGTAACATACAAATCACAGTCATTTAGGTGCCAGTCATTTAGTTTCTTCTGTGCCTTGCGCAAAGCCACCATTTCAGCATGCAACAGAGCATCTTTATCTCTATTCTTGGTATTGTGAGCACGAGCGATAATTTCACCATTGCGTACTACTATCGCTCCGATAGGTACCTCATCTTGCTGATATGCTTTTTTTGCTTCTTGTAGGGCAACTTGCATATATTTTTGTCGCTCAATCATCGCTCTCTCTCCAAAGTGTTTTTGGTATCACTTGGTATTATACAAAATTACTCTCAAATAATCAAGCAAATTGTGAATTACTTTAGCATTTTTTTGATAAATTGCCGGCAAATATCTCTTTGTAATAGGGTGTATGAGAGTATCTTCCCCCACTTCTATAGTTACAGCTGGTATTCCAAGTTTTTCAATACACCAGTCTTTGTAGCCTCCCGCACTCTTGCCACTTGGCCGTATAGCATAACCTGTTGATTTTGATATATTTTCTGCGATTTTTTTGTGATTTTTTTTGATTTTTCTCGGTTGATGAAAATCATAGTAAATTACCTCACCTTTAGAATGATAACTAACTGTCATATTAGGCTTAATTTTTCGAGTAAAATTAACCAACGCCTTGACCTCGGCCTCACTTTCTGGCGCTATTCCTATAAAATTTGCACTGCTAGGCACTCGCACATTGTTCTTCCCTGTACCCCAGCGCGCATCAAAATTGACATTCAAGTCTACCCCAAGTATATTGGCTTTAAATAATGAAAAATCTTCATTTTTTACTAGATTTTTTAGCATTAAATGATACTTTTCTGGCACCGAATTTAGTCCATCTATACATAGAGCGACACCATCAATATTTACCACTGGTACAAAATACACCGTTCCTTGCCCTACCTTTATAGTACCTATGGCATCTTTTATTTGCTTAATTGCCAAAAAATAAGTAATATACTCCCTTGCGTGAATAGCATACTGTACAATAATTTTAGGTCTACCACAGCCTACAGCGAAGGCAAAAATTTCTCGCCCTAATGTAGAGTAACCGATTAAAATTTTTTCTGCCCCAATTTTTTCAATCTCGCTATAATTTTGAGCCATTTCTTGTAAAAAGTTCATTTGTTTCACCACCTTTGCAAATAAACTTATGAAATAGTGCACTCTTTTGTGTAAGTGGTATTTTTGACAGTTTTTTAAAATAAACTATTATAAATATTTTATCGATATTTTTAATACTGCAAAATGTAAATAAATAAATTTTAGGAGCAATTATGATAGCAAGTTCTATTCTCGCTTTTTTTGTAACCATGCTACTAGCCACATTACCTATTATAGAAATACGTGGAGCGATGCCCATAGGTATGAGTACTACCTTTTGGGGAGATTCCGCACTATCGCCAGTTATGAGTTTGCTTGCATCGCTAATTGGTGGAGTGATAGCCTGTTTTGTAGTGGTAGCCACATTCTTCCCTCTAAAGAAATTACTTTGTAGAGTTCCTTTTTTCTCACGAATTTTTGCTAATTTTGAAAATACTGCTATAGAGAATTTAGCGAAAATATCAAGTAAATTAGAAAAATTTAAAAAAAATACTAAAAATAAAGAAAAAATAAAGAAAAAATCTAAATCAAATAAAAATTCAATTAAAAACAATTTACCTAATACGAAAATAGAGCATACTCAATCTAGTCTAATAATGGACTCGGCTATAGATTTTAAAAAACCTAAAAAACAAAATCAAACTTTACAAAAATGCACTTTAGTCTTTGTATTTTGCGCTCTTCCTCTCCCCTTTACTGGAGTATGGAGCGCAGGCGCCTTGGCAAGTTTACTAAATTTACATTTTTGGCCAAGCGTCCTTAGTCTAATACTAGCCAATGTGTTAGGAAGTCTTGTAGTTTTTTGTTTTTGTGCAATTTTCAGTAATTACATTGACCTAGTCATCGCAATTATGGCAGTAATTTTGGTATTATTCGCAATATATTACATCGCAGTATACTGTACCAAAAAGTTATCAAAACTTAACAATTAAAATTTTTTAAACCAATTTGATTGAATAGACAGGTTTTATGTGATATAATAATTGTCGAAAATTAACTTAAAATTAGGAATAATATGCAAAAAAACAATCAAAAAGAACGCTTTGAATTTCCTCACGCCACACAAGGTTGCGAATGGGCAATAGCGGCACCAATTATTACCATAGTAGTAGTTGCCCTTATTGGAGCCATCATTAGTAGCGCTAGTGGAATCGCTATTGAAATACTAGGTGCCAACCCCATTTACTTATGCATTGGCTCGGCACTTACCGAATTGAGTTTTCTTATCGCCGCATTATCCATTAGCAAATTCAATAAGGTAAATTACCTTTCTGCGAGTGGAGTAAAGGTGAGTACACCTTGGTGGACATATGTCGGGGCTATAGTAATCAGTATTCTCGTGCTAGTATTATTAAACCCTATTATAAATTGCTGGCAAGTGCTATTAGACACAATAGGTCATCAATCTAGCGAAATTCCTATCACTGTCGACACAGTTGCTAATCTTTTCCTCGCACTTACTCTATACGCCCTCATACCTGCAATATGTGAAGAAGCGCTATTTCGTGGAGTTATCCTCAATGGGCTTAGGAAATATGGAGTACTCCCTGCAGTACTTATCAGTGCGTCATTCTTCGCCCTTATGCATATGAATCTAGTGCAATTTCCATATACTTTTTGCTTAGGAATAGTATTTGGTTTAGTGGTTTATTACACACGAAACCTTTGGCTGAGTGTCATTATGCACTTTGTAAACAATGCTAGCGTATTAATTATTGGGTATTTTACTTTAAATATTGAATATACTTTTGTATGGTATGATATTTTGATTGGGATAGCAGGATTACTGCTTTGTGGCGTGCTAGTGTACTTCTTGATTAAATTTTTGAACAAAAAATTTAGCGCCAAACTTGACCAAACTGAGCGACCATATCTCGAAACTCAACCAGTCATTGAAAAAAGCATTCGCAAGCGCATGTGGATAACCCCTATAGTGCTCGCTGTTGCTTGTTTTATAATTAGTATCATAAATGGATTTGGAGTAATATGAAATTTATAATCAAAAATAAAAAGATTTTTTATGGTGGGCTAGTATACTTTATATGTATCCTACTTTTTATAGGATTTAGAATATTATGGGGTACAGGAGTATTCTCCAGTGTTGACCCATATGTTAGCGATTTGATATTTGCCCTATGCATACAGGTGTTGACTTTTACCCTACTACCCTTTGTATTATATAAGTTTTTAACGAAGCAGACTATCAAGCAAGTGGGCGAAAATTTCTTTTTTAAAAAGATTAATTTCCCTACAGTCTTATATTCAATTCTCACAGGAATACTAGTCTATATAATTATCTTGTTTGTATCTAGTTTTTGGGCTACACTATTATCAATATTTGGATATCAGGCTGGCTCAGCTACTGCGATATCACACTTACCTGTATGGGCAGCATTCCTAATTAGTATAGTCAGCACTTCGCTACTGCCAGGCTTTGGAGAAGAAATTGTACATCGTGGTATGACTCTTGGTAATACTAAGCAAAATGGTATCAAGCGTGCCATTTTACTATCCGCCTTGCTATTTGGCTTAGCTCATCTAAATATAGCTCAGTTTGGATATGCTTTTGTCGTAGGGCTTATACTCGGCTCAGTAACTTGTATCACTCGCAGTATTTTCCCTGCTATGATAATTCATGCTACATCTAATTTTTGCTCAATCTATATGGATTTTGCACAAGGAAACGGCTGGTTGTTTGGAGATGCTCTCAGCAATTTTGTAAATTTCATCACTTCAAACTGGGTGGCAGGCCTACTCATTTGCTTCTTGATAATAATGTTGGTAGTTACGCTATTGTCTGTGTTGCTAGTTCGTTTTTATGCACATACCAAAATGCAAAAATTTCGTACTTTCTGCGACAACCTTTACCGAGATACTCGTAATACACCTATGGCAGACCAAATTAACTTTAATGACAAAATATTCTTGTTTACCTTGTTTAGTCAAGCCGCAGCCCAAGACCTAAAGCAAAGGATTGAGCGTGGCGATACCTCAATCGAACATATAGAGGCTGAGGTAAATCGAAGCCCACTTAATGCTATCATGAATTCCGAACTGGATAACTTCTCGCCTACGCATCAGCTTGATTATTTGTTTTATTATATTACAATTTTTATGGCTTCACTTATTACTATTATCACATTAATTTGGGGAATCTTTTGATTTCCTTTTTTTATTCAATTTATCAATACTAAATTATAGTTATAAAAGTGTTAATTACAAATTTTTCACTTGCAAAAGTCTAAATGCCGTGATATAATTTAAACAAATTATTTTTAGGAGCTTATTATGGACAAAAAACAAGTAGTTACTCGCTATGCGCCTAGCCCTACGGGAATGATGCACATTGGCAACTTACGCACAGCACTTTACTCATATCTTATAGCAAAATCTCAAGGCGGTAAATTCATTTTGCGATTAGAAGATACCGACCAAGCAAGGCATGTAGAAGGCGCAGAACAAGTAATTTTTGATACATTGCGTGTTGCAGGACTAAAATATGATGAAGGTCCAGACATTGGAGGGCCACACGGGCCATATATCCAAAGTGAGCGCAAAGAAATATATCTAAAATACGCTGATATGTTGATAAAATCAGGCAAGGCTTACTATTGTTTTTGTGAAAAAAAGAGTGATACGCCTCACGATGAGGAGCAAATCATCGCCCCTACCACCGACCCTTGTAGAGAATTGGACGCCGATACTGTGGCGAAGAACCTATCATTAGGTAAGCCTTTTGTAATTCGCCACAAGGTAAATAGAGAGGGTACTACTCACTATTATGACCACGTCTATGGAGATATCACTGTCCAAAATGACACTTTGCACGACATCATACTCATAAAATCTGACGGAATGCCTACTTACAACTTTGCGCATGTAATTGATGACTACTTAATGGGAGTTACACATGTAGTACGTGGTAACGAGTATGTTACTAGTACTCCTCAGTATGTTCAGTTGCACAAAGATTTGGGTTTTCCTTTGCCAGAATACTACCACCTACCTCTCATCATGGGGCAAAATGCAGATGGCGGAGTTAGCAAGTTATCCAAGAGACACGGAGCAGTGTCATTTGCCGACTTAGTCGCATTGGGATATTTGCCTGAGGCGATTATCAATTATATTGCATTATTAGGTTGGCACCCAGCTCAATCTGATCAAGAAATTTTCTCTTTACAAGAGTTGGTGAAGGTATTCGATGCGAACGACATTCGCAAATCTTCAGCAATCTTTGACTACAATAAATTAAAATGGGTTAATAGTCAATATATCCTAAAGATGACTCCACAAGAATTCCGTGAGCATGCAGAGCCATATCTAGCGAATACTTTAACTAGGGAAGTTTTTGATATAGACAAGCTCTATGAGATTTTACAGCCTCGTGTACAAATTTTTAGCGAAATTGGCGAGAAAGTCCAGTTTTTCCAAGAACTTATAGATTTTGATACAAACATTTTGTATAATGATAAGAAAAAAACTAATCCAGAAAACACAAGAGAAATTTTAACCAAAGCGATAGAAAATTTGTCCAAAGTCGAGCTTGATGATTGGGAAAATGATATTCTTTACCAAAAATTAGAGGAAATCGCAAATTCTACCGGCTACAAGCCTATATCAGTTATGTGGGTTGTACGTATTGCTCTTTCTGGGCAAACAGTTACTGTTGGTGGTGCAACCGAAATTATGCAGATACTTGGCAAGAGCGAAACATTAATAAGACTTCAGACCACTCTTAATAGATTATAAAATTAAAAATTATCTATTTAAACTATTAAAAGTAGCATAAAATAAAGACTAGAATTTTGTAAGCAAATTATTGAATCAAAATTCTACTTACTAAAAACTCTTCGTCTTTATTACTACAAATTACAATATTTTTTTAAGAAATAAGAAAAAGAACTTTATTCGATAAAGCTCTTTTTTATTTTTAGTTGAATACATATATTTACTTACTTAAATAAAAAATTTTAATAAAGGTGTTCAGTAGTTTAATTAACTAATTAGTTTCTCTATTAAAAATAAAACTTATTTTTAAAGTTTTATATTAATTTAAAATATTTAGATGAATTACAAAATTTTTTAAACTTATTTATTGTAAATTTATGTATTATCTAATATTTATATTTTTGTATAATTTCTTTGCTACATATTCAACTCTCGAATTATTTCCTCTACTTCGCGCTGACCCTCTTTTAATTTTTCTAATTCTGTAGGGTCCAAAGTAGTCAATAATGTTAGTAATTCGCCTACGTGTACACGCTCTTCATTTTTTATACTAGTCCATACTCTTTTAGCCAATTCGTTATCAGTAGATAAGATGTGCCCATTATATTGATTTATCGCTTCCAGTTCTCCAATAATATCTTTGCGGACTGCTTCAATCAATTCTGCTTTAGTATAAATTTTGCGTTGCATAAAAAAATTATCTTGCATATGGCCTCCTTGATAGTATTATATATGTTGAATTTTGTAAACTTGTTAAAACTAAATTCATATAAAACTTTATGTTAAACATTTGCTTTTTTAGTAAAAATATATAATAATTATATTAAATTTGAGTACGGAGGACATATTTTATGATTTTTGGTGATACTTTAAGCAAAATACTTAGCATAGTAAACAAAATTTTAGCATTCGCTGTACTTTTGGCATATGCGCTGTTTGCAATCAATATGAACTGGCCATTCATTACCAATGATACTTTGATTAGCATTATAAAAGGTGTTATGTACTATGGCCCATTGGCAATATGCGGTATGGTAATGATAGAGTTTGCAATTAAAAGAAATATTATTATCCAACTTGTAGTATATGCAATCATCGCTATTGCTATAATATTCCAGTTCTTCCCAGAGACACTCGATGCAATTTTTTCAATTGCAAAATAACAATAGACTCCCCTAATACGAGGAGTCTTATTTTTTCTAACTAAAGTTTTTATAAATTAAATATAATGAAGCTAGCCTATTCTAAATATTTATCACATAAGGATAAGAAAAGAGTACATATTTAGATAGTCCCTTGCTTTAATATTAAAAATGTTAATATTGCCTATTCAATGTATTTTGAGCCAAAGTTAGAGGGGGTACATCTACTGTAATCGTTTTATTTATAATTACACTATTAGCCCCAATTTTTACTCCAGAATGTATTTTGCTATTAATCAATACACAATTTGCACCTATAGTTACATTGTCAGCGATACTACAATTTT
>CALWKL010000015.1 GCA_944381255.1 uncultured Clostridia bacterium
GGCTCTACCATAGATTTTGTAATGCAATATCAGGAGAAAACTCAAGACAACCAAAACATACGCGACCCAGATGATGCAGATGAAATCAATACCACTCTCAAAGGTATTATGACAATAGGAAGTATTGAGTACACCTTGCAAGGCTCAAAAGAAGTTGACCGAGATGAAATTGAACTAGAAATAACTGCTACCGACCCTCAAGGCAACAGAGTAATTATGTCTCAAGAATCAGAGAAAGGCGAGCGTGGATTTGAATACAAATATTACCTTGCAGGTACCTCTACTCCAAGCGAAGAATTTTCTCTTGAAATTGAACACGAAAGAAGCGAAATAGAGATAGAATTGGAAATTGTCAAAGATGGACAACCTACATTATACAATCTAGAAAAAGATAAGAATAAAATTAATATCACTTATTATGAGGACAATGTACTTCACGCTATAGAAGTTAACATGGTTGACCAAGATGGCGAAAAGTACTATCAATACCATGTAGAACAAAAGACAATCAATAAACATATGCACCACTTTGATTGATTAATCTCTTGTATTTTTTAATTTTAAATTTAAGTAAGCAAAATGTATTTTACTAACAATCAATACTTAATTAACTGCACGCATAAATCACTGTAAAATAAATTTAACTAAAGCAAAAAGTCAACTCCAAAAAGTTGGCTTTTTCATTTATTTAAAAAGTGTCAAAAATTGATTGATTTACATATGCTGTAATAAAAAACAACTGAGGTTTTCTATGAACTTTGATGATTTCGACAACAAATGCCACAGAGTGTGCCCACACTATCCCAAAAATGAGATAATATGTACCAAATATTACCTAGGCGCCACAGGGGCGACTGGTCCTATGGGACCACAGGGCTTCGCTGGGGCTACTGGGCCAACTGGTCCTGCAGGTACTACAGGAGCAACAGGGCCGACTGGCTCCCCTGGACCAACGGGCGCTACTGGGCCAACTGGCGCAACAGGAACGGACGGCTTGAGTGTCATCGGACCGACAGGACCAACGGGCGCTACTGGGCCAACTGGACCGACAGGACCTACAGGGCCTGCAGGCGCTGATGGTGCTGATGGCGCTGATGGTTTAAGTATTACAGGGCCTACGGGGGCTACTGGGCCAACTGGAGCAACAGGAGTTACAGGACCGACGGGACCAGCAGGAAATACTGTTTTTAATCCTTATGATATTTATGTACGCAGTAACACGGTGAGCGGAATTGGTACACAGCAAAACCCTCTACCTTCGCTCGAAGATGCTCTAGCTGTAGTTGCTAACAATGGTACAATCCATGTATTCGATGGCACTTACCCTATTGACACTACTATCACAATACCGCAAAACAACATTACTATCAAAGCCAAGCCAAACGCAACGATACTACTCACAGCAAACACTGTACCACTATTGATTACCGGTAGTGGAAATACCATAGAAGGCTTTACTATGACTAGTGATAACCCCTATCCTGTAGAATTCATACAGATAGGTGGCAATAATAATAGAATCAAAGACAATATAATTTATGGGCCGACCCAAGCTGGTAGTTCGGATACTTGGGTAACAAATCGTGGAATTGTAACACAGAATAACGCCCAAAATAATTGGATAAATAATAATATTCTTTACTCTTTGCGACAAGCAGGATACCTAAATCCAAATTCCACAGGTTTTATCACAGAGAATGTAGTATTCAATACTCGAGGTTGGGTTGTAGACCAAGCGCTATTCCAATTTTCTGGCAATTCATGGGGCGACCCAGAGAATGCTGTAGATATAGCACTCTTAAGTGGTACCACTTCAGGAGTACCTTATAGTTCGGTCGCAGAATTACAGCAAAACAATAGCAATGCAAATGTTAGCGACCAAAGGTAATAATACACAAATATTATCTTTAATATCTCAATAAATTTTATCAAAGGCAATTAGAGAGTGCCTTTTTCTTTTTTGCATAAAATTCTTACCTAACTTAAAATTTTATGTTATAATTGGTATTGTTTAAATTCAACACTTTCCTCCTTCTATGTCGAGTAATTTTGAGATTTATTCTGCTATAATAAAATCGTATTTAAAGGAGGAATATTATGAATACAGACAAAATTTTTGCAGAGCAAATTGCAAACGAATATTCGCAAAAGGAGACCCCAAAAGTTAAGCAGTTGAAAAAACTTGACTCCAAAGCGAAAACCCCAGCGAATATCTTTACCTATACTTTTGGTATTATCAGCGCACTTATATTAGGGACAGGTTTGTGCTTATCTATGAGTGTCATTGGTTCTGGCATAGGAGCATTCATCGCTGGTATTGTGGTAGGAATAATAGGAATAGTCGGTTGCTGTGTAAACTACCCTATTTACAAGATTCTCTTAGAAAAAGGCAAGAATAAATATGGCTCAGACATTATGCGTTTAGCCAAAGAAATAAGCGACGGAGAATAGACAAGGAGGCAGTATTATGAATAAATCAGAGAGCAAATATTATAATACTGCTCTTTTAATGAATCAAGCCCTTATAGAGTTGCTTAATAAGAAAGATTTTGAATTTATCACGATAAAAGAAATTTGCGAGAAGGCAGGAGTAAATCGCTCAACTTTTTACCTACACTACGAAACTATTGGCGACCTACTAGATGAATGCTTGGAGAACACTAACAAAAAGTTTGTAGCGTATTTTAACAAAGATTACAAAAGTTTTATTGAAAAAATAAAAAATTGCTCAAGGCAAGATTTAATTTTAATTACCCCAGAATATCTAACCCCTTATCTAAGATATATCAAAGACAATAAGGTTGTGCACCAAGTTGCAGTAAAGCATGCTCGAGTAATGAATTCGCTAGCGAGATTTAATTCATTAAATAAATATATTTTTAGGCCAATTTTTGAGCGTTTTGGAGTAGATGATAAGACAAGCCATTATATGATATCCTATTACCTCAATGGCGTAACCGCTATCATTAATGAATGGATAAAGAATGATTGCAAAGATGAAATAGAATATATAGAAAAAATAATAATAAATTGTGTCAACCCTGTATTTAAAATAAAAAATGAGTATTAGTAAAAATTTAAAAAATTTTATTAAAAATCCAAATAAAATTATTTTTAGTACTATAAGTTCTATTATATTTACCCTTTTATTTGCAATATACAATGGTTATCTAGGGCTACGGTATAGCGATTCTTGGGGTGTGAGTATATTTATTTATTATTTATGCCTAATTTTCGCTAGATTATTGGTCATAAGTATTGAGATAAAGAACAAACAAAGCTCTGATTTATCAAATATTCGCAAGAAAATCTATATCGGTATGTCCATATTTATGTTCTTTATTGATTTGTGCCTTTTTGCGCCAATTACTTTGATGATAATTTATCCCAAAGACTTTGTATACGGACTGATTCCCTCAATAGTTGTCGCAGTGTACACAACTTACAAGATAACTATGGCGATAGTAAACTACAATAAAACTAAAAAAATAGATAACCTATCGTATAAATTCTTAAGAGAACTATCAGTTGTCGATGCTTTGGTCTCTATCCTTACTTTACAGCATACGCTAATAATGGCGAATGGTGGAATGACTCAAGATATGATGATTTTATCCTCTATTACAAGTTTAGCAATATTGAGTACAATAATTATTTTTTCAATACTTTCTATGATAAATTCTATAAAAAAGCAACCTAAAGCAGAATTATAAAAAAAAGTACAACTTAAAAGTCATTTTTCGTTGTACTTTTATTTTTTATCGTTGTTGTGCATCATTCTTTTCTTCCCAACTTTGACGCTCCCCCAATTCAAAATAACTTTCATTTGCTTTTTGTATTGTTGGGTAGATTAAGCCAGCGATTTCTTCCGTAGTTGGCAAAGGAATAAATTTAGATACTTTTTGATTTTCTTTTGAATTTAATACGCCCATAGATAGTACAAATGCCGAGATTTGTGAAGCTGTATCAGCACGCTTACTATAGGCTTGCCAATTTTCATCTCTAAGTATCATCATATCATGCTCGTCCATAGTAGTTTTTTCTTCATATTCAAAGCTACGCACATAATATTTTATAGTATTGCCCTCCACATGACACTCCCCACTACCGATAAAAGGAATATCAGTCAATTTAGTATGTTCGAAATACTCTTCTTCATATCTACCAGCAGAGAGATTATCTAAAAGAGAGCGAAATTCCAAATTCGTAGAATATTTATTAGGTTTCACTATAGGTGCATATGTTACTTGCAATATTTGAGACAACACCTGCTTTACTTCATCACTAGAATAATCAAAATATTCGCCCATTACTCTTGCTGTATAATTAATTACTCTATTAGCGACACTTTGCCCATAACAATTAGACCAAATATTTATATTCCTCATATTTTTAGATGCTTGCTCGGTACTCAACCTTTTATGGTCGTCCCCAATTATTAGTGGTAAGACAAGTTTCCTTGCAATTTTTACAATATCATCTTGATTTAAGCATCCAGCTTCATGGCCATCATATGTGCTGTACTTAATAGAATAAACATTGACAAACCTATTGTCTGGAGTTACACCCAAGAACCTTTCGGCATATTTTGCCATACCATTCGCATATGTGGTATTGGTAACCGCTTCACCCCCTAGACATATCACCATAGGTTTAGTGATATCTATTTGAGAAAGTTCTATTTCTTTCCAGCCATTAGGATATTCCTTACTTTCCTTTACTCTGTATCCAAATTTAAACGGAGTGCGTGTCGAGGTATTCTGCATAAATCTCCTTTAATACTAATAAAGTATTTGCTAAAATTCTATTTTAGATTGTAACATAAAAAATTTTTTATGTAAATAGGATACTTGCTTAATTTGAGAAGTTATTAATAGAACTATAAAATATTTAACTTTTCGTTTAATATTATGCTTACATTACAATAAAAGTAATTTTATAAATTTTAAATTTTTAGTTTACAAAAAAAATTAAATTTACTATAATACTTATATGGATAAAAATAATAGCAAAATAAAGCACGATGTGAACAAAATGTTGATAATTTGTATTATTACAAGTATCGCTTTTGTCGTCGGTATTCCTATGATAGTGGTTGGAGCAAGTTCTAGTATTATAGTTATGATACTAGGTATAGTTTTTGTTGCCTTTGGCTTTTATGGTATGCCTTTACTTTGGATACACTATTCAGAGCTTCGCTCCCTAAAGAGAGTGGTCGAAGCAATAACTGAAGAAAACCTAACCACAAATGCAGAGATTGCGATGCAACTTCAAATGAATGAGAAAACAGTAAAAGCCAAGGTTACCAAAGCAATAAACAAAAAATATATCACAGGATATATATACAATGGAGAAGTGCTCACTCCTAATAACAAGCAACCTGTTAAGAAGAAAATTATAGAAAACAAATGCAGAAATTGCGGAGGAAAATTGGAGCAATTTGAGACAGAATGGCGCTGTCCATACTGTGGCTCTCATTTTTCAAAAGAGTAAAGACACGAGATTATCGTGTCTTTTATTTTATAAAAAATTTAGTAACTTTTACTTAACCACTAATCTAAATATAAAAACTATTTAAAGTCTTTATATTAGTTTTTAAAATATTAAAAAATAATTTCATTTACCCCAATTTTAAAACAAATGCTTGTTTTTTACAGTATTCTATATTTTACTGCTTTATTAATATTACGCATATTTTGTTGCTTTATAAAAATTAATAAAAAATATTAAAAAATGCAAAAAATTCTTTATAAAATATTTTAGAACAAACTAAACACCCTTATAAAAAAATAAAAAGTCTATTAGATAGACTCTTTTTTAACTTTACTTTTTTAATTTAAAGCCATCATGAAAAGCATTACCTA
>CALWKL010000016.1 GCA_944381255.1 uncultured Clostridia bacterium
GCTATGTAGAGAAGCATTATGGTGAGGGTAATATTGATACAGACAAAAATTTGAACCCTACTACTATAATACACCTTGCTCCCAATGCCCATTTTTCAATGGAAACAATCCAATTAGGCGGAGTGTCTCATAGTGAGCGAATTACCGAGGCAGACCTCGAAGATGGCGCAATACTCGATATAAAGGAGTCTATCTTGACTGAGTATGACCAAACTGCAACTACTACTTTTAGCGTAGAGTTGAATGGTAAAAATTCAAGAGTTAATGTAACAAGTCGTAGTGTTGCCAAGGGTAATTCTCGTCAAGAATTTATATCAGAAATTAATGGTAATAATGAAAGTTTTGGACACGTGGAGTGTGATGCGATAGTCTTTGATAACGCACAAGTGTCTAGTACGCCTGCTTTACAAAATACACACCCAGATGCTACTCTCACGCATGAGGCTGCAATTGGGAAAATTGCAGGGGAGCAAATCATAAAATTAGAAACTTTGGGGTTGACACAAGAAGAAGCAGAAAATGTCATTCTCAAGAGTTTTTTGCAATAACTATTTTTAGGAGGGCAATATGTCAAAAATAATATTAACAGGTGATAGACCTACAGGTAAGTTGCATATAGGGCATCTAGTAGGTTCGCTTCGTGAGCGCGTGCGAATGCAAAATGAAGATTCGTATGACGAGTTTTATGTAATGATTGCAGATTCACAAGCATTGACGGATAATTATGACAACATAAATAAAGTACGCGACAATATCTTGGAAGTTGCTCTAGATTATTTGGCTGTTGGACTAGACCCTAAAAAAGTAACTATGTTCATTCAATCCGAAGTCTCTGAACTTACCGAGTTTACATATTATTATTTGAATTTAGTTACCTTAGCAAGACTTGAGCGTAACCCAACGGTAAAAGATGAGATAAAGCAGAAGAATTTTGATAAGGGTATACCTATGGGGTTCTTGTGCTATCCTGTCAGTCAGTCGGCAGACATTACCGCTTTTAATGCTAATATTGTGCCAGTCGGCGAGGACCAGTTGCCTATGCTAGAGCAAACTCGAGAAATAGTAAGGTCATTTAATAATACATATAAGACAGATATACTAGTAGAGCCACAAGGCGTAGTACCAAAAGACAAGTCTTGCAGTCGTCTGGTAGGTATTGATGGCAAAGCGAAGATGAGTAAATCTCTAGGCAATACTATATATTTATCAGATGAAGCTGACGTAGTACACCAAAAGGTACACGAGATGTATACTGACCCTACGCATATAAAGGTAAGCGACCCTGGCAAAGTCGAAGGTAATGTAGCTTTTGAATACTTAAATGCTTTTTGTAAACCGGAACATTTTAAAAAATATTTGCCAGAATATACTTCTCTTGATGAACTAAAAAATCATTATAGAAGGGGAGGACTTGGAGATGTAAAAGTCAAGAACTTCTTGTACCAAGTCTTAGAGGAAGTGTTATCGCCTATTCGTGAGAGAAGAAAAGAATACGCACAGAATAAAGACAAGGTAATGCAGATACTTTTTGATGGTAGTGATAAGGCGCGCAAGGTGGCTAGCAAAAATCTAGAAAAATTGAAAGATGCCATGGGTATAAATTATCGTAAAAAATCTTTATTAAAATAGAGATTTTTTCTTTTTTCTTAGGGGAAAATAGAGTAAAAATTTAAAAATTTTAGAAGGTATAAATATTTTAAAAAATATTTTAAAAAATGAATAAAAATTAGTTGACATCTATAATTTTTGTACATATAATAAGTGTGAAAAAACGGGTTGCTGAGTGATTCGTTGGTATCCTTTTGGGTGCCGGCGATTTTTTGTGTTAATGGGGTGATTTTATCTAATATGTAGGCTAGGCAATCACAAAAAAGAGGGGGGATAGTTATGGAAAACGCTTTGCTAAATAAATTGAGAGAATCTGCTATCTCGATTTTGCCAATTATGGTAATCGTTATCATACTATCGCTTACCTTAGTGTCATTGAATATAGCCTCAATAGTGCAATTTTTGGTAGCATGCGTATTGCTAATTTTGGGTATGACTCTTTTTACACATGGTGCAGATACGGCTATGCTACCCATTGGTAAACATATAGGTGGTTTTTTGTCAAAATCAGGTAAAGTATGGGTTATGATGCTAGTAGGTTTTTTGCTAGGGGTAATTATTACCATAGCAGAACCTGATTTGATGGTGTTAGCAGAGCAAGTGGCTAGTATAGACACTTGGCTCTTTATAGCAGTAGTAGGTATTGGTGTTGGATTATTTATGATGGTAGCGTCTCTTAGGATTGTCTTGAGAGTGCCTTTGAATATTATCCTCACTATTTCCTATGCTATCATTATGATATTGGCCTTTATAATACCTAATAATTTTGTTTCCTTGGCTTTTGACTCTGGGAGCGTAACCACTGGGCCAATCAGTGTACCATTCCTCATGGCTTTTGGGTTGGGTTTTTCTGCTGTTCGTGCTTCAAGTGAAAAGGGTGATGATAGTAGCTTTGGACTGGTAGCGCTGGGGAGCGCTGGGCCAATACTTGCTGTGATGATTTTGGGATTTTTCGTAGACCCTAGCACTCTAGCGGGGGCAAGTGAATCTACTGAATTAGCAACTAATATTGGGACAGGTTTACTACAGTTTTTAACAGCAATTCCTACTTATATGTGGCAAGTTGCATTAGTAATTTTACCTATCATAGTGATATTCTTGCTTTTTCAACTCTTTGCGCTCAAATTACCTAAGCAAGAGGTTTGGCGTATAATTGTGGGAATTCTATTCGTCTTCTTAGGTATTACTATATTCTTTACTGGAGTGAATGTAGGCTTTTTACCTATTGGTAGTAATATTGGTGCAAGTATTGCTAGTGGAGAGTACTCTTGGGTATTAGTGCCAGTAGCAATAATAATAGGCTTTGTAATTGTACTTGCCGAGCCTGCTGTGCATGTCCTTACTGAACAAGTCGAGCAAATTACTGATGGTAGGATTTCTAAAAAAACTATTTTTATCAGTATGTGTTTAGGAGTCGCTGTAAGTTTAGGGTTATGTGCAATGCGAGTACTACTTCAATTTAATATATTATTTATTTTGGTTCCTGCATATGTTTTTGCTATTGTGCTTGCATATTTCGTGCCCAAAATTTTTACAGGTATTGCCTTTGACTCAGGGGGAGTAGCGACAGGTGCGATGGCTACAACTTTTGTCTTGCCAATGTTTATGGGGGCTTGTTCTGCTATAGGTGTCGATAGTATGCTATATGGATTTGGGACACTTGCCTTTATAGCAGTAACTCCATTGTTGACTATTCAAGTGCTTGGATTGATAGTTGGAATTGCTAACAAGAAGAGAGAAAGAGAAATTGCAGAGGAATATGTTGGCAACAAACGTATCGAAATTGTCGATTTTGATTAGGAGGAGTGTATGAGGAATAAAAAAGCGCCATACAAGTTGTTAGTCTGTGTGGTAGAAAAATCAAAGGCTGATATGGTACTAGGTATATTAAAAAATGCTCACGAAACATTAGGAATTTCTAACCTTGTAGAAGGTACTTCAAAAATGGGCTCTATGGATATTATGGGATTAGCCCGTAATGAACGTACTATGATTATGACTGCGGTGCGTGCTGAGAATGCAAAGAGAACAATACAAGCGCTTGATTTACTACTATGTCCTGATGATACTAGTTTTGGTATTGCCTTTACAGTGAAGTTAAATAGTGCTAGTAGAGAGACATTAAACTTTTTTAATACTAAGAGGGAGGGTATATAAATGTTTTTGAAACAAGATTTGAGTTTGATTGTTACCGTAGTAGCACGAGGCTTTAGTGATAAAGTTATGGAGGCTGCCAAAATCGCTGGCGCTGAGGGTGCGACAATTTTTACTGCTCGAGGCAATGGTATTCACGAGTCTGATAGCATCTTGGGTGTGAGTATCCAACCAGAGAAAGATGTAGTATTGATTGTAGTGCACAAGAGCATACGCAAAAAAGTTATGCGTGAGATATGTAAAAATACAGGTCTAAATGAAGAAGGGAAAGGTCTATGCTTTGCACTACCTATAGATGAGTTGGGTGGTGTCAGACATATGGCTAATTTGGTACTTAGTAGTAAAAAACGAGCTAGCAATACCGCGACTCGTATAGCGAGTGCTCAGAGTAAAAGTATTTCACAAAAGTCAAACGAAGTAAAAAAAGAAGAAAATAAAAAAGAAGAAAAAGAAAAACCTGACTCTTCTACTGAAGACAAAAACGACAAAGAAGATAAAGAAATATCCAAAGATACAGAGAAAAGTAAAGCATAGAACATAAATAATATTACTTTTAATTAATATAAAAAATAAAATAAAAATATAAAAAAATAAACAAAAAAATAAGCAAAAATTATTAAAAAAACTAGATTTAAAATTTAATTTAAAAGGTGCGCTATTGCTACTGCACCTTTTTTGTACCACTTTTTGTTAGTATGTGCTCTTTTTTTGTAGGTAAGTGCCTAAATTTATGTGGTTTATCAAATAAAATTGCTTTTTATAGGAATTTTTTATTAAAAATGATGTTTAAAATTTAGTAAAAAATTTTTTATAAAGTGTGTCGTCATACTTTACTTTTTGTGATTTGTGTGCTAGACTTGTTAAGTCTAAAAAGTAGTCAGATTTTGTACTACAAAAAATTTTACTAAGGGGGAAAAATGCAAGAATATATTGACAAACAATGGGCGTTGTGTTTGAATGATTTCCCCAAGAAAATTAGTTCTTATGGTATTGATTTGTGGATAAGTGCATTGCAACCTATAAACATTGAAGATGACAAGCTTGTATTAGTAGCTCCCACTGAAATGTGCCGTCAGCAAATTAATAATTGTTATATAGACCGTATGAGAGAGGCTCTGCGTGAACATTTTAATCTTGATAAGGTTTTGATTTTACTCCCCGATGAACGCGACAAATATATAGAAAATTTTAATTCTACCCATTCAAGTACAAGAGAAGTCTTGGAGAATAGACCTACTACTACTCAGAATCCTTTTAATCCAAGGTATACTTTTGATAATTTCGTTGTAGGTACTACGAACCAAGTAATTTATGCAGCGGCTCGAGCAGTAGCTGATTCGCCAGCAGTTAGGTTTAACCCTTTATTTATCTACGGTGGTTCTGGTCTTGGTAAGACTCACTTGTTACACGCAATAGGTAATTATATCTGGGCACATAAGACAGGGAATTTAAATATTGTGTATGTAACTTGTGAGCAATTTACCAATGACTTTTTGGAAGCTTTGAGAATGAGTAGAGAGAAGGGTATGGACTCTTTCCACAAGATGTATCGTCAAGCCGATGTGTTGCTAATTGATGATATTCAATTTATTAGTAGTAAGAAGGGTGTGCAGGAAGAATTTTTTAATGCTTTCAATGACCTTTATCAAGCTGGCAAGCAGATTATCATCAGTAGTGATCGTCCTCCAAAAGAGATTTCTACTCTTGAGGAAAGATTGCGCTCTAGACTAGCAGGTGGCTTTATGCAAGATATCCAGCCGCCTGATTATGAAACTCGCCTATTGATAATCCAAAAGAAAATTGAACTGGAAAACTTTGAGTTTGAGAAAGGAATGGACAGCGAGTTGGCAGAGCGCTTGAGTAATTTGAATATTCGAGAGATGGAGGCAATTCTAAGGAAGATTTACTTTCTTGCAAATTTCCATGGTAAAGTGGTAGCGACTCGCGATGAAATGGAGGAAGTTTTACAAAAAGAAGGTAACAGTGAGCCAAAACTTGACAGCAAACTTACTCCAGATAGAATTTTACATACTGTCTGCAAATATTTCGTTATCGATGAAAAAGATTTGACTGGCAGAAAGCGTAACAAAGAGATAGTAGAGCCTCGACAAGTTTGTATATACTTAATGTGGTCGCAACTTGCTATTCCACTGACAACTATAGGTCAAATTTTTGGCAGAGACCACACTACAATAATTCACGCTAGAGATAAAATTATGGAACAACTAAAAACTAGTAATCAAATGAAAAAGGTTATCAATGAAATTAATCAAATGCTAAAAAATTTCACTGAGCATGCTTAGTTTTCGTTTTTGTCATTTGAATACAATTTTTAGTACCAAATTAAATATTTGTTGAATTTTTAAAGGATTTATTTATGAAAATTGCGGTTATTACAGGTGCTACCTCTGGTATTGGTTTTGCTACTTGTGCAGAGCTTTTGCAGAGGGGATTTAAAATTATAGGGGTGGGCAGGAATGCAGATACCTCATCTAGAGCTAAGCAAGAATTGGTAAAGAATGGCGCTGATGTAAATAATATAGAATTTTTTTATGGGGACTTGTCAGTCCAGGCTGAAGTGCGTAAAGTAGCCGAACAAATAAAGAAATATCTAGATGATAATAATGAAGG
>CALWKL010000017.1 GCA_944381255.1 uncultured Clostridia bacterium
CATGCCCAAGCCCATTCCTGCACCCATAGCTCCACCAGCAGTACCTGGGTTCTTGGCAGCCTCTTTCATAGCATCTAGAGTCTCAACTTGAGTATATACATCAATATTGTTACGCAAAATTCCTAAGCTTGCATTTTTGTCTAGCGCTTTCTCTAATTCTTCTGGCAAAGAAAAATTCTCAAACACAAACTTGGTAAGCTGTAAACCGATAGCCTTAAAGTCATTAGCAACTTTGCTTTCAACAATATTTGATAATTCTTGTAAATTCCCAGCCATATCAAGAATAGGAATTTGACATTCGCCAATGGCATCACTAATACCTAATACAACTAGACTACGCAAGTAATCTACTATCTGTTCGGTATTGAATTGTACATTTGTACCACTAAGATTTTGCATAAATACGTATGCATCATCTACTTTGAATGAATAATTACCAAAAGCACGCACCCTCACAGCACCATAATCTTTGTCTCTAATTAGAATAGGATTTGCAGTCCCCCACTTTTGATTAGTAAATTGCTTAGTATTTACAAAATAAATATCAGACTTAAAAGGGCCTTCAAAACCGTATTTCCATGACATCAATTTAGTTAGCACAGGAATACTATCAGTAGTAAGCTTGTAATAGCCTGGTAAAAATACATCTGCTAGTCTACCTTTGTCCACAAATATTGCTACCTGGCTCTCTCGAACGGTAAGCACTGAGCCTTTGTTTATCTGGTCATCATTGAATGGATACTTGTAGATAATCAAATTGCTACTATTGTCTGTCCATTCTATATTTTTTAAAATCCCCATAAATACTCTCCTTGTGTGATTTTACCAAATTATAACATATAGACTAATAGAAAACAAATAATTAAGGTCAAAAAAATAATAAAAAGCCTTATAAAAGGCTTTTTTACAAAATTATCAATATTTATAAATAACTTTAATACTTAATATAAAGATTAGAACTACAATATATGCCGTTACAAAACAAATCGCTATCTAGTCTGAGTCTCTTCGTGAATATTTTGTAAAGTATTTTTCTTGTTCACATCACGAGCCAAATTCATCAGTTCTCCCAAATCATGAACTGTTTGCTCCAAGATTACATTGCTAGACTGAGAAGACATATCACGCAAAATTCTAGCGCGCTCTGCAAAATTCATAACCCAATCATGGCTACCAGCGAGACAATTTACCAATTCGGCGGAAAGATTGCGCACGCTATCAACAGAATGAGTTACCTTATAATCACGCCCGTTAGTTTTACTCAAACTATCCACAATTTCGTGATTGCTTGCTTGAGAATTAATTAAGTTAATCAAATTAGGATTAGCACGGCCATTAATATCAAATATTTGACCAGAAGTCAAAATTTTACTTACCATATTTTGCGTAGCTACGTCAGTCGCCAAACCTATTTGACCATTGAATATTGTAAAGCCACAAGGCTTCTCCCCTGGTCGAGGATTACTCAAATCAGTATTGTCTCGAGAATAAGCGAACACCACTGCACCACTCTTATCCTCTCCCATAAAAGTCTGCCCACACACGGTAGCAAGAGCCATAACCTCAGAAGTTACAGCAACATTTTCACTATCAAAATCCATAAGAATTATCTCCTTACTTCAAATATGATTAAGTCTACCACAACTTGATTTAAATATCAATACTTTTTATAAAATTTTTTCTTTATTAAATAAATATTTTTTAATTTTTTAAAAATAAAAATAAATATAAATTAAATACTAAATAAATATTAAATAAACATAAAATAAACATTAAAAAATATTAATTAATAATTGAATAAATATAAAGAAAGAATAGATTTTAAATAAATAAAAAAGAGAACTTGTTATGTTTACAAACAGCTCTTGCTTTTCGTCTTTAAATTATTCTTTTACTCATGTGCTTGCCTTTCGATGGAGCGAAGCGACACAGACTTGTATCAAAGCACGCATCTAAATATCTTTTTGCAAACTGTCGCATGAACTTTGAGTTATTGTTTCGCTATTATTTAAATGATTTTGTGCATTTATTAAAAATTCACTTATTTCTCTACCTTTCCCATCAAATGAGTGCCCCCCATCTAATACTGAACAGGTTATATTCGTCATTCCTAATTCTTCCATTATCCTTGCTATTTTTTGTTGTCTTATTTGTATTGTTACATCTCCATATACTTTGATAAAGTTTTCTTGTGTTGCAGAATCATGTAATCTATCTTTTTTTGCGATATTATATTTTTCGTTAGGCTCATTTATGCCAACTATAAACATTTGTTGCGCTTTTTTATATTCTTGCATATTAAATGGCTTTCCAAAAATTTCTTTATAATCTTTTGTGCCTAACGGATATGGTAAATCAATTCCATTTATTGAATCTAATGGTAATGGTTGAACAGCATTTGAACAAACAGATAGACATAAATCAAAAGTTTCAGGCTCAGCAAATTGCATTCTACCAGCAAACACTCCTGATGTTGAAAATCCAATTAATCCTGCTTTGTTCTCAACTTGTAATCCCTTTTTTCTATATTGTTGTTGGACATCTTTAACCATAGCCACCACTTGCCTTGAGAGAAAAGCAAATTTACTATTCTTATCTAAAACAACATTTCTTCCCAGCATCTGCGTATAATACTCTTCTTTGTGTTCATTATCACATCTTTCTATAATTGGAATAATCAAAGGTTGATTTAACTGTTGTTGCAAATATCCACGTGTAAATCTACTTCCATCTTCATAAAGGCATAAGCCTTTTGCAAAATCAATTGCATATTTTTTTTGAGCATCAAAGCTTTGTTGTCCTTCATCTTCATATATTACAGAATTATTACCTTCGACAAATATTTTAATTTCATCTTTGGGCTGTGTTGGATAAACTAAAATAAAGGGGAAATTATACATTTTTTCTGGATTGGCTTCAAATAATTTATATTTTAACATTAAATTCCCCTCTTTGCCTATTAAAATTCAATTAACAAAATCATAAAGTCTAAATTATTTATTGAAAATTGATATTTTATTATCATAAATAGTATTATTTTAACACATATTTAAAAGCATAAACAAAAAACTTTAGGACATTTTTCTAATCTGATTCAAAATAAATAAAGTTCTTCTTTTACTAATCTACAAGTTTGAAAGTTTATCGAGTTTAATCCTCGTCTTTATTCACTGCTGTAATAATTACATCTGCTCCAGTATTGTACACATTGCTTATAAAGGTGTCGCCATATTTAGGATTTTTGGGTTCGGGCGCAGAATGAATTTCTCGCAGAATTTCAAAATATTTTACTTTTTCTACCGCCTTATTGGTACGAACGCATATTGTACCACCATTTTTTAATTTATACACAGCGGTAATTGTCCGCATAGGGTTGGTAAACTCTTGCTTGCCATATTCTGCTCCTCGAGGACAATTATTGCCACTAACTACAATCTCTCCATTTTCCCTCTTGACAGTCAAATGGCAACCAATTGGGCAACGAATACAAATCGTCTGCAACTCATTGTTACTCATTATAGCACCTCCACCTCTAAATATAAGCCATCAATTAATTTTGACTTGTCTATTATCAAAGTTTGCATTTCGCCTGCAGTAACGGCTGGGCAAGGTTTTCTAGAAACTTCCTTGCCACCAGAAAAAGCTTTTATAATAACTTTTTTGTAATTTTTGCTAACTCGAAAACTAATCTGCGCGGTGCCCTCGTGGTCTAAGTGAATGTACTTTGGAGCAGTATATTTGATATGCTCATCATGTCCTATTTCTACACGCTCAGCCCCTTTGGATAATTCGCCCAAAGCATACCTTCCAGCAGAAGTACCAGCAAATTCTCCTTCACTTGATACATTGTCAACCAAATCGTTTACATGCAAGACATTCCCAGCCAAAAACAAGCCTTCACAATCAGTCATAAAAAATTCATCTACTGCAAAGCTATTGGTAGCAGGTGTCCATTCTAGTCCAAATTTACTCAATATTTCATTTTCCGGTAGCAAGCCGACGCTTAATAGTAAGGTGTCGCACGGAACGAATTTTTCTAATTCATATACCGGTTGCAATTTTTCATTCACTGGGGCCACGAAAATACCCTCAAGCCTATCCCTACCAGCCACACGAGTAACGGTAGTAGATAAATGAAGAGGTATATTAAAGTCTCGCACACACTGAGTAATATTACGCGCCAAGCCACCCGAAGCTGGCATTATCTCATAAATTCCTACAACCTCTGTGCCTTCGCAAATCAATCGCCTAGCCATTATGAGACCAATATCGCCCGAGCCTAAAATTGCCGCTTTCTTACCCACACTTTTCCCTTCAATATTGATAAACTTTTGAGCACAACCTGCCGTATATATACCACTAGGGCGAGTACCACCTAGCAGTATAGAGCCTGCGGCACGCTCTCTACAGCCTGTGGTAAGAATAACTGCTTTTGATTCTACCTCTAGTAAGCCATCAGCACTCATAGCGGTAGTCAAAAATCCATCTTGGGTGCGCTGTATCTCTGTTACAAAACAATTTAATTTTGCATTGATATGTGGATTAGTACTTATTATATCTATCCACCTATGCGCATATTCGGGACCTGTCAATTCCTCATTAAATCTATGTAGTCCAAAACCATTGTGAATACATTGATTTAAGATACCACCCAACCGATTATCACGCTCCAAAATCAAGCAATTAGCCCCTACAGACGCTACACCATGTGCGGCAGCGAGCCCCCCAGGCCCTCCTCCAATTATCAAAACTTGCGTACAAATCATTCCCTTCACCCCTTAGTCTTTATCCTTTGCCAAAATCTCACTCTTATTCCCATGGAGAGTAATTTCCTCCTCTGGTACATCTAACTCTCGAGACATAATCTTTATAAGTTTAGGCAGGCAAAAACCACCTTGGCATCGACCCATAGTAGGTCGCATACGTCTTTTGATACCGTCTACCGTTGTAGGATGTAGTGGGCTATTTAGCGCCTCGACTACCTCTCCTTCTGTAATTTTCTCACAACGGCATACGATTTTACCAAAACTAGCATCTTTCTTGATTAACTCTTTTAATTGCTTCTTAGATAAATCATTGGTAGTTACATACGGTGTGCGTGGTACAAACTTGTGCACACTGACTTCCATACCGTCGGCGACAAGTTTCTCACACAAATATTCTGCTATAGCGGGAGCGGCGGTAAGACCTGGAGAACAGATACCTACAGTATAATAAAAGTGTGAATTAGGTAACTTGTCGATTACAAAATCATCTCCACTCACCACACGCACTCCAGCAAACAGCTTGATTACCTTTTTATAATTAGGCTCCTTTACTGATAATTTAATTTTTTCTTTAATTATGGCTATACCTTCTGCATCTACTGTAGTGTCATTGGGTTCACAAGGTATAGCAGTAGGCCCAAGCATAATATTGCCGTGTAGTGTAGGGGTAGCCAAAATTCCCTTTCCAGCCTTGGTAGGCAAAGGGAAAATAGGACGGTTTACAAATCCATTTTGAGATTTATCTAGCAACAAATATTCGCCCTTTACATAATGTGTATCAAAAGTAGGCGCTCCAACCATCGCATTGATAGTATTTGCATTCACTCCTGCACAATTTATCACAAAATCTGCCTCAACTTGCTCTGTGCCATTACCAAGAATATAACTATCATTTACTTTTTCTATACGGTTAACTTCAAAGTTTAACTTTGCCACGCCTCCATTTACCACTCCTTCTTCTGCGAGTGCAATACATACAAGGTAAGGAGATATTACAGCTCCAGTCGGAGCAAATAGCGCAATATCAATATTGTCGGCAAGGTTTGGCTCCATCTCGTGTAATTCTTCGCGTTCTATTATGCGCAAACCTGATACACCATTCTCAATACCACGGTGTAACAATTGCTCTAGTGCTTCCCTGCCACTTTCATTGGCTACTACCAAAGTCCCACACTGGCATATCCCCACACCTAAGCGCTGACACATACTAGGGTATATTTGACTACCACGAATATTAAACTTTGCTTTGAGAGTGCCTGGTATTGGGTCGTATCCTGCGTGTACAATACCACTATTTGCCTTAGTACTACCATCTGAGACATCGGCAGATTTTTCCAGCATAACCACTTTTACACCCTTGCGAGCGAGTTCGCTAAATAGGCTTGCCCCCACAATTCCAGCACCTATTATCGCTACCCCATATTTTTCCATAACTACACCACCTTTTAATACTCACAATTTAGCATATTGTAGTTACACTTGTCAATGAAAATCTACCCTACATCAAAACAATCGTGCATAAATTGCGTTTTGATAGATATTTATTCAAAAAATTACCAAAAATTTTAAAAAGGCAGTCTCATAACAGAGTTTTTGTTTGTTAAAATATTTTTTTCGTGATAAAATAAGATAAAGTAAAAATGGAGGGTTAAATTTGAATAACGACAAAAAGCGCTATATCCTAGCTATTGACATAGGTACGACCAGTATACGCACAATTGCTTTTGACACAATAGAACGAAAATTTGTAAATATCGCCCAAAAGAAATTAAAACAATATTACCCAAAGGCAGGCTGGGTGGAGCAGGACCCTCGAGAAATTTTGAGCATTGTAGATTCTTGCCTTAGCCGTACATTACAAAATATAGAGGAAGAATCGATTTTTGGCTTAGGGCTAACAAACCAGCGAGAGACTTTTGTCGCGTGGAAAAAGTCGACAGGTGAACCACTATACAATGCAATAGTTTGGCAAGACCGTCGTACATTCGAGCTCAGTCAAAAAATCTCTGCAAACCGCAAAATGAACCGTAAAATTCACAATAAAACCGGTCTATTTGTCGATGCCTATTTTAGTGCCACGAAAATTAATTGGTTAATACAAAATAATGATGAAGTAAGGAGCGCACTAGAACAAGACGACCTAAACGTCGCTACACTTGATAGCTATGTAATTTATCATCTTACACAAGGAAAATCTTTTGTAACAGACCACAGCAACGCTTGCCGTACCCTACTATACAACATTCATTCTCACGATTGGGATAATGATTTACTAAAATTTTTTGGGATACCTAGAGATTGCCTGCCTCAAATTGTAGATTGCGATGCACAAGTAGGAGACACTGTAGTAGACAATAAGCATATAAAAATTGGAGGAATTCTCGGCGACCAACAATCTTCACTTTTTGGGCAGGGTTGTACCAATCAAGGAGAAGTGAAGACTACCTTCGGCACTGGTGGCTTCATGCTATGTAATATGGGCGACAAACCTATATTATCGGATAAATTACTTACCACAGTAGCATGGAAGACTCGTGAAGGCACAACTTATGCTTTTGAGGGCAATATGTACAGTGCTGGCGCTTGCGTAAACTGGCTAACTGACGGTATAGAAATGATAGAGACCCCAGAAGACAGCGAGACATTGTCAAATTCTGTATCCAATAGCAACGGGGTGCAATTTATTCCTGCCTTAACAGGACTTGGTGCACCTTTTTGGAAAAGTGGTGTAAAGGCACAATTTGTAGGTCTAACTCTAGGCTGTACCAAAGCTCATATGGTACGCGCAGTACTGCGTAGTATTGGTTATCAAGCGCGAGCAGTATTTGATTGTATGGGCGAAAACATTGCTATGCGCCACCCTATGCGTATAGATGGTGGTATGACAAAAAATGTAACATTTATGCAATTTCTCTGCGATATCTTGCATTCCCCTATCACACAATCTGCCGAAATCGAGTCTACCAGTCTTGGCGCTTGCTATATGTGTGGACTAGCTTTTGGCGCATATAAATCACTAGCAGAAATCCATAGTCTGTATCAATGTGCCAAAACATATACTCCTACCCCAAGAGATTACGACAGAGAAGCGCACTACAAAGATTGGCTAGACCTAATAGAGCGATTGTAAAAACATTTTATATAAATAATTGATATTAATAAGTAAAAAGAGAGCCACAAAAATATGGTTCTCTTTTTTTACTAAATTTAAATCTATTTGCTACTTAAGACTTGTCTAGCATAAGTAAAATATAAATTAACAATCTACATTTAGTAAGATTTTGCAAATAGAGTGATATACCCTTCGTCTTCTGCTAGTTCTTTGCCACAGCACGCGCATTTACGCTTCTTGCCACTTTGGTCAAAAGGCATACAACGGCTAGTAA
>CALWKL010000018.1 GCA_944381255.1 uncultured Clostridia bacterium
TTATGTATTGAACTATTGCGTTGATAACATAAGTTTTTCCGGTTCCTGGTGGGCCTTTAATTAAACTAACTGGTGAGCCATCTGTTGCCATTAAGAAAGCTTGTTTTTGAGAATTATCTAATCCAGCGATATATTTATCTTTATTGTCATTTTCTTTTCTTGCTGAATTGTTTGAAGGCATTTCTTTTGAGCCAATAATATATTCCAGTAATTCACACGCTGAACCAGAGGCTCCTTGATTAATTAATCTTAATGAATTATCAATAGATTCTAATTTTACTTTTTGCCCCATGTCATAAAGGTTAAGAAAATTGTATTTTTCATTTATTTTTTTATTGATTTCTCCAGATAAAATCAAATCTGTTTTATCTTTTTGAATATTTACCAAATCCAAACTTGTTAGATTTCTCGCTAAATTATCATTAATTTCTTTTGACTCAGTTAGATAAAGGTCATCAGAAAATTTTTTTATTTTCTTTATTGCCTTATCTAATTCATCATCTCCTTCTTCAATTTCAATTTTAATGTCAATTAAGTTTTTAACTTTATCTTGTTGTTCATAAGATAACATTTCATACTTATATTTTTCAATCTTATAACCAATAACAATGCCATTAAGATTTGTTATTTGATTTGATTCTTCAACTTCGACATCCTTAACATCAACAGGAACATAATAATAATTGTCTGATACTGATTTGATTCTATAAGTTGTGTTATTATTTAATTCACTTGATAATTGTTTATAGAATTTAAAAATATCCATAAACTCATCAAATTGCGATAAATTAAACTCAAAATTTTCATCTTTAACCAATCCTTCCAAGATTAATTTCATTGCATCATTACTTACTGGATAATTAGTAAAGCAGATATTCATTGGTACGCCTTTAATAGATGAATATTCAGCATTTTGATCAATATAAACTCTTTTACAAAAAAACATTCCACCATATGGTTGTTTATAATCACAACCTAAATTTCCAGTCAAAATAAGACACCCTTGGCTTTCAAGTCGATAAATTATTTTTACATCTTTTAATCTGTTAATATATCTTGGATCTCTTTTGTCATATTCTATATTTATTTTGTTGGTCGATAATAAAACATCATGTCCTTGGCCATCATTTACTGCATCAAGAATATCTTTGTTTTTAATATCAGGGTAATAATCTAATTTAAAACTTTCCATTTTTAACTCCTTTTACGCTACTTGGTACTCACAAGATCTTGTAAACCCATACCTGTCAAATGAGTTATATCTCGTTTTCACTTTTTTCTTAATTGTTGTTTCCATAACTGCAATGCCATATTCTTTTTCTATATATTTTATATAGATTGGTAGTTTTGTCATTGTTTTAATTAGTGCAGTATCATGACGGCTTTTTGAAACATCCAAAGCATCTTTTAATAAAACTTTGTTGTGAAAAAATGATTTGACACCTCTATGAAATTTTTGTGTAAACAAGTAATACTCTCTATCCTGGCTAACTAAATAAAATGTTTGTTTGTCCTTACTAGTAGTTTTTGAATAAATAAAATTTGCCATAGAAACTCCTTAAAAAATTAAATTTTCTAAGTCAATGCAAAAAATACTTAATCATAATTTATGCATCAATTATATTAAGTTAAATCCTCTAAAGTTTAGATACAAACGTATCAAAAAAACCTACTCAGACCATTTGCATGACCTTTTTGGAGTGTGGTTCTAAATGAATTAGAATCCCTTTCGTACGATCATATTATTACATAAAAAATTTTAAATGTCAACAATTTTTAAAAAAATAAAAAAACTGAACTATTTCTAGTCCAGTTAGGAGAGCCCACCCATAAGTGTACGAAAGGGATTAACACTCCAATTCATTTATTCGTACAGCAAGATTATAGCACAAAAAAATGGATTTGTCAATAGTTTAAATTGTTATAGCAGTTAAAAATGTTAACCAGTGTTTTATGTTTTTGCTAGTTACAAAAAGGCTTAACTTTAATAGCCTTTTTTATTTTAATTTTCTTCTGCTTGTTGAAATTGACTGTTGTATAGAGTCTGGTATACTCCGTTTTCTTTGGCAATTAATTCTTCATGAGTACCACACTCTACAATATCACCGTGTTGCATTACTAGTATAATGTCAGCATTTTTGATAGTTGATAATCTGTGTGCTATTACAAAAGAAGTTCGATTTTCTGTCAATTTGTCCATAGCTTGCTGAATTACTATTTCGGTACGTGTATCCACACTACTGGTAGCCTCATCTAGTATTAGCATTGGGTGATTTTGCACCATTGCCCTTGCTATAGTGATGAGTTGCTTCTGCCCGGCAGAAATACTTGTATTTTCATCAATTACAGTATCGTAGCCATTTGGCAAAGTGCGTATGAAGTGGTCTATACCTGCTGTACGGCAAGCCTCTACAATCTGTTCACGACTAATATTTGGGTCGGCATATGCTACATTGTCTGCCACTGTACCTTCAAATAGCCATGTGTCTTGTAGCACCATTCCAAACATTTCATGCACTTGTTCACGAGTTAAGTCTTGGATAGGTATGTTGTCTACTAAGATTTCACCACTTTTTACTTCATAGAAGCGCATCAATAAGTTGACTAAGGTTGTCTTGCCTGCTCCTGTTGGGCCGACAATTGCTACTTTTTGACCTGGCGAAACTTTTAGATTAAAGTCATGAATAATATCTTGCTCTGGTGTGTATCCAAATCTAACATGACGGAATTCTACAGCACCTTTTACCTCTGGGGTAGGTAGAGACTTTGCGCTTTCATCAGCTAACTCATCTTCTTCTAATAGCTCGAATACTCTTTCGCTTGCTGCAGCAGTAGATTGTAGACTAGTGAAAGCCTGAGCCATCTGGCTTAGCGGTTGAGTAAATAGGCGTACATAGATGATAAATGCTGATACCACTCCAAAAGAAGTCCAGCCGTTTAGTACAAGTGCAGCACCCACTACGCATACTGCTATGTACCCAAAGTTTCCGACAAATTGCATCAAGGGCATCATTAAGCCTGAGAGGAATTGAGATTTCCAACCACTAGTATATAGAGCCTTGTTATGTTTGTCAAAAGTTTCTTTTGACTTTCTTTCATCATTGTAAACTTTTACAATGTTTTGTCCTGTATACATTTCTTCAATGTGTCCGTTTAACTTACCAAGGCTAACCTGTTGAGCAAAGAAGTATTTTTGCGATTTTGCCATAATTAGCATCATTATAAATCCACCGATAAGGCTTGCTCCGATAGCGGTCAAAGCCATAATCCAGTTGGTAACGAACATCATAATTATTGAACCTAGGAACAGTGCAATAGATGTTACCAAAGTGGTAATAGCATTATTTAATGTTTGACCAATTGTATCTACATCATTTGTTACACGACTCAACACATCTCCGTAACTGTGTGAATCTAGATATCCTAGTGGCAGACGATTAATTTTGTGATTTATATCCTTGCGCATACGCTGGGTAGTGCGCTGAGTTACTTGGGTCATAATTAACCCGTCTAATAGGTTTAAAATGGCACCCGAAACATAGAATATTATGAGTATTAGTCCAATTTGCCAAATAAAAGTCAAATCAATATCTATTACTGTTCCAGTCGCCATAATTTTGCCTAAAGTGTTGGCAATTTCATCTGCGATTTTACTAACAAAATCTGGGCCTATGATATTGAGTACTGCGCCACCAATAGCAAAAATAAGTGCTATGATTATGATTAGCCAGTGTGGTCGACAGTATTTCATCAAGTTTTTTAGTGCTAATTTTGTGTTTTTAGCTTTTTGAGTAGGAGGCATTTTATTCATTCTAGGCATTTTCTAATTCCTCCTTACTCAATTGTGATAGAGCGATTTCTTGATAGGTAGGGCAGGTCTTTAGTAATTCTTGGTGTGTACCTACGCCCACCATTTCACCGTTCTCTAGTACTACAATTTTATCAGCATTTTTGATAGTACCTATACGCTGGGCAACCATTATTACCGTTGCGTCTTTTGTGTGCTTGCGCAATTCTGCGCGTAATTTTTGGTCTGTCTGGTAATCTAGAGCAGAGAAGGAGTCATCAAAAATATATATTTCTGGGTCACGAGCAATAGCTCGAGCAATTGAAATACGCTGTTTTTGACCTCCAGAAAGGTTTGCACCTCCTTGCTCTATGTGTGCATCTAGTTTTTCTTCTTTACTATTTACGAAATCAGATGCTTGTGCTACCTCTATAGCTGTCATAATTTGGCTGTCATCAATTTGGTGATTAGTTTTTTCACCAAAATCAATATTTTCTCGTACTGTTCCGTTGAATAGTACTGCTTTTTGGGATACATAGCCAATTTTATCATGTAGTGCGTGCAAGGTATAGTCCTTTACATTTATGCCATCTACTAGTACTTCACCCTCGGTAACATCGTAAAATCTAGGTATAAGATTAATTATTGTACTTTTTCCACTACCAGTAGAACCTATGAAAGCCACCGTCTCGCCTTGGTTTATTTTTAGATTAATATCCTTTAGCAAAGCGGCTTCGGCATGAGGGTATTGGAAAGTTACATTTTTAAATTCTATTGTGCCTCGCTCGGTAGAAGAAGTTACCGTACCATCTTTAATAGATAGAGGAGTATTTATTACTTCGCTGACACGCTTCCCTGCGGTGATAGCACGAGGTAACATTATAAATACTATGATTAGCATCATAAAGGACATTACTACTTGTATTGCATAAGAAGTAAACTCCATCATATTACCAATGATAGCACCTCTGCCCAAGAGGTCTGCACTATTGAATAAATAGCAGGCAATAATATATATTGCTAATGTTAAGCCACTCATACATAGCATCATCATAGGGGACATGATAGACAAGACTCTGTTTACAAATAGGTTGGTGCGTGTGAGATTGTCATTTACTTTGTTGAATTTGGCTTCTTGAAAATTTTCTGCATTATATGCACGTATTACTCGCACACCACGCAGGTCTTCACGCATGGCATTGTTTACCTCATCGGTTTGCTTCTGAATGCGTCTAAATTTTGGTAAAGTAACAAACAACGCTACTAGTACACAGATGGCAATTATCGCTACAGTAATACCGGTAGCTAGAGACCATTGCCAACTCGTATTTACGATTTTAGTAATTGCCCAAATAGCCATAATAGGCGCCTTGATTAATACTTGCATACCCATAGCAAAAGTCATTTGTATTTGAGTGATATCATTAGTAGAGCGGGTGATAAGACTCGCTGTGCTAAATTTGTTAATTTCTTCACTAGAAAAACTTTGTACTTTGCTAAATACTTGACTACGCAAACTTTTACTAAATCTTGTGGCTAGTTGTGCCACAAAAAAGCCTGTTACAACGGCTAGTATAGCACTACTGATAGCGCATGCAAGCATTAGTCCACCATTTGACCAAATTTCTGCCATTGAGTGTCCTGGGCTAGTCGCTGCTGTAATGACAACATTTAAGTATTCAGGCATCTTTAGGTCTAGCCAAACTTGTGCAAATATTAGACCAATACAAAGTAGAATTACTAAGTAGTCAACTTTAGTTAAATTTCTAAAAATGGACATAATACCTCCTTGCATATTCTTATTAGGTTAAAAATGGTACACCAGTACTTGGCTTTATGTCAAGAGGTATGACCGAAAATCTTTTTTTGTGCATTTTAAATACTTTTTGTTCAGAAATTAATGCTTAAATAAAAATTATAATATGAAAATATAGATAAATAAGTGATTTTTTTATTAAAATTAATAATTATTCGCTTCTCAAGGCTACTACGGGGTCCTTTTTCGAAGCCATTACTGCTGGAGCAAGACTTGCGATGACATTTAGACCTATACACAATACTATCATAGCGATTGCAGTAACTATATTTAGACTAGCGATGGTGCTAATGCCTACCAATTTGCCTAGCACTATGTTGATAATAAGGTTTATTATCAAGGTAGCAATGATAGCAATGATAGCTGATACAAAGCCGATTATCGCTGCTTCGGCAATGAAGACTCTGCCCACATCTCTTTTCCTCGCTCCTAGGCTACGCAAGACTCCAATCTCTTTGATACGTTCAATGACTGATGCGTATGTTATGATTGCTATCATTATAGAGCTAACTATTAGTGATATTGCGCTAAAAGCAATTAGGGCATATGTGATGATATTGATAGTATCGCTAAGCATGGTGCCTAGCAATTCAGACATATCGGTATACTCTACTTTATACTTATCGGCAATATAATTGCCTTGTGAATCTTGACTATTACCATATATCTTATAAACTTCGGTATTATTCCAATTATCTAGAATTTTGATAATTTCATCTTTATTATCAAAACTACTTGGATAAATCTGTATACTGCTTGGAGTGCTACTTGCTCCAAGTTTTATTAAATTAGTATTGTATGTCGACTCCTGACAAGGTCTGCCACTTAGAATATCAATATTAGGATTTTCTTTTTGTGCTGTTACTACATCGCTAGTAGCATTTTGAGTCATTACATATTCGGTAAGTGCAGCGGTATAACCTATACCTGTACCTATCCAAGATGCATTAGCGTTTTGGTTTTGTCGTAATATACATACGATTTTCAAAGGCTCACTATTGTTGTAGCATTGTTCTAGTTCGGTAGTTGTGCTAACGGCACTGTAGGTAATAGTGCCATCTTGCTTTTCTGTGCGAATATAGTAGTTATTATTGAGGGCAAGGCGAATTTCGTGGTCTACGATATCGCTATACTTTATTTCTTCACCTTCTGTAAAAGTGATGCCGAGTTTAGTTAATAATTCGGTATCTACACGATTGTATCTGTCGACTACTAGAGCAATTTCATTGTACTCTGTAGGGAAATCCTTGCCATCTGCTCCCATATAAAGCGTAGTGTACTGCTCTTTGACATAGTCAGCATTATCCAATATTTCTGTCCAACTATACGAACTAAAGAGTGATGTAGTAGTACTACTAGTAGATGTTGTTTCGTAATTAGAGCCATTTTTTGAGATAAAATGCAAATTTGTCTGCCTATTGTATTGTGTAGCAATGGTCATATCTTCAGTAATATTTGCATTTAAGTAATTTAGATATTCATCACTTAATATTTGCGTGCGTGTATTTAGTGTTGGAGTGTAAGGTATTATTCCCGTTGCATCACTTGGGTAACTTGGCAAATCTGTCTGTGTCGGCAGGAGAGAGGCAAATATAGATTGCGTACTAGATATTGATATGTAATTTACCGACGCACTGCTTAGCTGGACACTGTTTACATATGCTTGCATACCTGTACTTACCGAAAGAATTACCGCTATACCAATGATACCAATAGAGCAGGCAAGGGCAGTAATAAAGGTACGCCGTTTTTTGGTAAGTAAGTTTTTTAGACTAAGGTTCATTGATGTCCAATATGACATTGCTGATTTTTTCTCTTTTTTTACTGTGGTACTTGGCTTTTGCTCTTTGCTGAGTGCTTTGTATTCTTCTTCTGTTACAGGGTTTGTATCTTCCTTTATTACTCCATCTAGCATTCGTACAATTCGAGTGGAATATCTTTCTGCCAAGTCAGGATTGTGTGTTACCATGACTACTAGTCTATCTCTAGATATTTCCTTTAGAATTTCCATAACTTGCACTGATGTGTCGCTATCCAATGCTCCTGTAGGTTCATCAGCTAATATGATAGCAGGGTTATTGACTAATGCTCGTGCTATAGACACTCGTTGACATTGTCCACCAGAGAGTTGATTTGGGTGCTTTTTGATATGATTTTCTAGTCCTACTTTACGCAATGCCTCTATAGCCCTTTGGCGACGCTCTTTTCTACTTACTCCACCTATTGAGAGTGCCAATTCTACATTTTGGAGCACCGTTTGATGTGGGATAAGGTTGTAACTTTGAAAAACGAATCCTATATCGTGATTTCGGTATGTATCCCAGTCTCGTGCAGAGAAATTTTTAGTAGATTTGTTGTTTATAATAAGGTCGCCAGTGGTGGTATGGTCGAGTCCACCAATAATATTGAGAAGAGTAGTTTTTCCGCATCCAGATTGCCCAAGAATTGATACGAATTCTGAATTTCTAAATATTAAATTTATCCCTTTTAGCACCTTGACAGCTTCTGGGCCTGACTGATAAGTCTTGGTAATATTTTTTAATTCCAACATTTTCTACCTCCTCAAAAATTTAGGACAATATACTGTGTATATTGTAATTGAATTAATTTAAAAAGTCAAGGTTAAAAAACTTTTATTATTACTAATTTTTAGTATAAAAATAAATTATGTAAATGCTTTTATTGTTGGTAAAAGCAAAAAATTTTAGTTTTAAATAAAATATTAAAAAAATATAAAAAAATTAGCAAAAAATTGAAAAAAATAAGATTAATTTTAATAATTAATCTTTTGATAGATATTTGGGTTCTTCTCCATAAAACTTAATATATGTCTCTTTGTTGAATTCTTCAGTTTTTGTACGCAAATAGTCTACATTATTTTTTCTGTCAAGGTTCGATTCTGGGTATATAGGCTTGCCTATGAAAAGGTTAAATTGTTGTGAGTATGTGCCATCTTTTCTCCTTCTTCTATTGCTAAAGGTAAAGAACATAGGCACGACAGGGCAGTTACCCTTTACTGCAAAGTGAAAGGCTCCGTCGTGTAATGGGCGAGGTTTACGGTAGTTCCACCAAAGCGAGCCTTCTGGATAGAATAGCACAAAATGCTTTTTGTTTAATTTTTCAATAATAGCCCTACTTATATTTTTCATACAAGTGATATTATCGCTAAAAGGTAAAGTGCCAGCAGAGCGAAGTAGCGAGCCAAAAACTCCGTGGTAATTGTTAAATTCGCCTACTGTAATATCTAGTTTTTTACCACGAGTGGCATAACGAATTAATGCGCAATCGACATTATTTATATGATTACTAGTAAGTATGGCGCCTGATTTTAAATGTTTTAAGTTTTCCCTTCCGAAAACTTTTAGGTGAAAAGTTATATGAAATATATGACCAGCTAGACTAAATACAGGGTCTGCAAAAAATTTGCCTATTTTACAACCTAAACTTTTGCGCATATAATCATAATTTGGTTTTACTTTTTTTATTTTTGTATTTGGTGGGTTTATATGCGCATCGAATTCACCTAGGCGCTCTTTTTCCTCCATTCTTTGAATTAACAAAAGTCTATTCATATCTTATCCTCTTTACATGATCCCATTTTACATGAAAATTTTTATTTATTACACGCAAAAAAATTATGCCATATTCAGCTAAAATGAAAGGTCCTATAAATATTACAGCAAGTTTTTCCCAAAATGACATTTTGTTAGTTTTAAAATCTTCTATTACTTGAATAAAACTGAAAATTGCAAGCATAATGTAGCAAAGCCCCAACGAGCCTAGGGTAGACCACCAAGCCATATGTGCTATAGGGGAGCCTATAGCGGATAGCACTATACCACTAATTAAAAATGTTAGGAAAGCGACAATAATAGTTACAAACATTATACCTACAGGATACAAGGCAAACATAAAGTTAAAGTTTTTTAACTCGATTTTTTCTTTACAAAATGTTTTTTGTATCAACTTTTTGTGATACTTTGCCA
>CALWKL010000019.1 GCA_944381255.1 uncultured Clostridia bacterium
GTGTTAATGTTTCAAGCCAAAGTGGCAAGGTTTGTGTTGGGAGTTTTGTTGATGGAGTTGCAAGAAATGTTACAGTTTCAACCACAAGTGGAGATTGTGTTTTGAAAAACACGGTTGGTGCTGTTAAGGTTACATCTTCAAGCGGAGAGGTTGAATTGTTTAACACCACCTCAACAAATGTTGAAATTTCAAGCGGAAACAAAATTTTTGCAACAGGGCTTTTGGGTGGTGCCAAAATTTCGGGCAATGCCAACATTACTTTGCATTTTTCAAGAATTGTTAGTGAAAATGTTATAACAGGCAACCAAAAGTGCAGAAACATAAACATTTCGGTTGAAAACTTAACGCCAAGTCAATTTAGTTACAGCCTTTCAACAACAGCAGATAATAACGGCATGACTAGCATTTATTCAGGGTCAACCTGCCTTGCGCAAGACCTTGTGCTTGAAGCAAACAACGGCAGTGGAAAATTGACCGTTTCAGCAACAGGTTGCAGAATTAACATTTATACCCCTGCACAGAATTAAATAAATAAAAATTAAACTATAATAAAAATAAAAACGCCTTAGTCACTAACTTTTGAAACTAGCGGAATAAAAACAAAGAGAACACCAACAACAAGGTGTTTTCTTTTTTCTTCAATCTCTCTTAACCAGCAAAAAAACGAATACTTCTGCCGTTGTCATAGGTTGTCGTATGAATAATGCACTTTATAAATTATTAGACACTTGCCTAGACCTTGACAACAAAGAATATTCGTTTACACTAAAAAATAAGAGATGAAAACACAAAAGCGAAAGAGTGGTGTGTTATGCTCTGCCAACACCACTCTTTCGCAACAAAGTTTATTTATGGCGTGTGCTTGTTTGGTGGAGCGAAGCGACACCACTTGTATTAAAACAAGCACACGCAGTGGTGCCAATGTTAAAGATTCAGAAAAATTATTTATTATTGACTATTTTAACAGCACTTTTATTAATATTGCCATTTTCATTACTTTGAATTAGTTTAAAAATATTATGTATTGACTCTTTTTTTGATGTTTGTGTATTAATTAAATCAACTATATTTGAAATACTTTCTTGTAATATTTCGCCTATTTCTTTAAATATTTTTAATATGGGTGTCTTAGAAAGATGACAATTTTTAACATAATTTTGAACAGAAACCTCAAATAGCATATCAACACTATTTTGCAATTTGTATATGTTGTCTTCTGAATTTTTTTGTCTTATTTTTCCCTCAAATTGAGGTGGAGTTGTTACAAAGGCAATAGTAGGAATATTTAACTCTTTTGCTATCTCTGCAATAACTGGTGATGCTCCTGAGCCTGTTCCTCCACCAATACCTGCCACAATAATTACAAGGTTGCTATCTTTCAACGCATTTGTTATTTCCTCTCTTTGCTCCTCTGCTGCCTTTCTTCCAAATTCAGGATGTGCAGCAGTGCCAATGCCTTTCGTTATTTTTTTCCCAATTTTTAGATATGTGTTTTTACATTCATACATAAAAGCCCAATCGGTGTTCATATCAAGGTACTCAACATTTGGAGTGTTTTTTTGGGCAAGGGATTCAACAATGCTTATTCCAAAATCGCCAATACCAACAACTTTAATTTTAAATTTGCAGTTGATGCTTTTATTCATATATCCTCCCGTCAATCTCTCAAATTTGCAAATGGTCTTTTATTATATCTTTCTTTGAACTCCTTTATCAAAGATTTTTCCATTTCTTTTGGGTTTTCGCATTTTAAATACCACACCTCCAAGTTTTCCCAATTTTTGATTTGACCGATTATGCGTCCACCCCAGCCTGGAGCATTTTTATCATCTGCGTTCCAAAATTTAAAGTGTTCAATCATTCGTTTACGAACGGGGATTGTTACCCTTCTACCAATATACAAAATATTTGTATCTTCAACCCAATGCTCTCGCAATGTTTCAATTGAAACAGTAGGGTCTTTATGTTTGCTATTAGGTCGCCATATTTTTAATTTGCTATGTTCTAAAAATTCAACTTTTCCAAAATTTTCTGGAAGTGTCACAAGATAAATGCCTGTATAATTTCCTCTGTTTTCAATTAGATTGCCGACTGTTCCACCATATTCAAAAACTCTTCTCAAAAATATATTTTTGTCATAATAGTCGTCTGCATAAAAAACATCTTTGCAACGATTCAATGCATAGCATGAAATAGTTTCTGCCAATCCTTTTAAAAATTCAACCATATCGCTACGCATAAACCTTTTTGTGGGATTAAAGAAGTTGATATCAACAACTCCTTTTTCCAAGCATTCTTCACACAAACACCACTTTCCACGATAATGAGATTCATTATATGTAAAATCAAAGGTGTGTAAAAAGGGTTCGTTTAAAATCTTTCCACAGTTCTTACATTTCACTTGTGGCATTACAAGTGTTTCTGCTCTAAAATCATTTTCCATAACAACCTTCCTTTATCTTTGAATTTATGTTTTAATTTCTTAAATTTTTATGTGGATAAGATTTCATATAACATCCTTTTCCTTTAACAGTTATTATCTCACAGCCATATTCACGAAGATATTTAATATTGCGCGCAACTGTTTTCCTATCGCAAGATATTCCACAATATTGGCTTATTTGTTTTGCTATTGATGTTTGATGCAATAGGTAATTTTCTGAGCTTCCATATTTTAACGCATCATAAACATACAAAATTATTAGTTTTTTGTGCTTATTCATATTTGCTCCTCTACTTATATTATAAAATAAAACATGGGACAAAAACAAACCTTACATATACAATTTTTTAAAAAAATGAAAAATAAAAAACCTAATCCATTTAAATTAGATTTTGCTAGTTTCAAAATTGATAGAGTTTAGTCTATTATTTTTGAAACTAATATAAAAAGGAACTTACTTTGTGTAAGTCGTTCCTTTTTTCCTTTTCTATTCTGCTAGTTTCAAAATGGTTTAAACATTATTTGTATTTATTTTGTAGTATTGCCTATATCTTTTAGACTACTTAAGATTTCCTTGTTATACTCTACTGGAATGGAAGCCGTTTTTGATGAATTTATAGCATCTAAAATACTAATATTTAGAATTTGCGCAAAGTTTAGCCCTTCATTCTTCCATAAATAAAAACTAAAGCTTCCTGGAATAGTATTTATTTCATTCAAATATACTTTATTCTCTACCACAAATATATCAAAGCGCACCACTCCTTTTAAGTCTAGCATGCGATAAATTTTTTCGGTAAGTTTGGTTATTTTATCCAATTTCTTCAAATCTATTTCTGCAGGTACTATTCGTTCTGCCGTGCTACTAGATTTATATTTTTGGTCAAATGTATACAATTCGCCCTTGCATTTTATTTCTTCTATAGCAGAAAATCGAATTTTATCCTTGTCTTTTAATAGTGCAATATTTAATTCTCTAAAATTTTCCAAAGCTTCTTCTACTAGAATTTTTGTATCGAAGTGGCTAGCGAATTGTATAGCCTGAATTAATTTTTCTCTATCCCCATTTACTTTAGTAATACCCACACTACTACCCGCCCTCGCAGGCTTAACAATATATGGAGGAGCCAATTCCTCTAAAGTTTTGTCTGCAAGTGCTTCAATATCATTCGCATCACCATATACATAATCAACTACTGGAATACCTAGTCCTTCACAAATCACTTTTGTAATGACTTTGTCCATACATACACTACTACCCAATATAGACGGTGAAGTATAAGGAATTTTAGACAATTCCAGAACACTTTGCACTGCACCACCCTCGTAAATTCCTCCATGTAGAGCTAGCAAAGCACAATCAATTTTTATCTTTTTATAACCTAGATGAGACTTTACGTATAAATTAGCGTCATTAGGTTTAAAAAAGCAAGGCTTGCCTCCTGGCTCCACTGCAAAACTTTTGCTATCCAAAAGGTGCTCTCCTGTTACCCATTGTCCGTGTGCATTGATATAAATTGGTACTGGTCTAAATTTCAAACTTAACGACTTAAGAGCACCGAAAGCAGAAATTATGGAAATGCTATGTTCGGTGCTTTCTCCCCCAAAAATAACTGCAATATTGTACATACTTCCTCCAAACTTTTTTAGAGTATATATGATATTTAGTTAATTTTTTGTGAAAATATCGTTTAGTTTAGAGAATAAAGAAAATCTATCTTACATATTTAGCAATAAAAAAAGAACTCTATCATACTAAATAAAGTTCTTCATATTAAAATATAAATTTAAATTCGTATTAACTTACTAATTATTTCAAAATTGACAACAAATCTTCTAGACTTGCATACAAGTCTTTTTCTTCATCGTCAAGGTCTGTTCCTTTAGTCGCTAATATTTCTTCAATTTCATTTATCAAATCACGACGCTGAGCCTCTGCCTTGTCCTCATCGTCTTCATCGATATTAGAACTACGCGCACTTATATTACGCAATTTTTCACTTAATTCTTTTTTACTTATCTTGCTAGGTTTATTGTACTTGACATCAAGACGAATTTTTTGGTCATACATATGGTCATTGCCATCAGTACTTTCTGTATCTACTGTATACAAAGTTTTGCCACCAGCGCGCAAGAAAGAAAGCAACGGTACCAAATCGCCCTCTCCTGTTACGAAGCAAAAAGCATTTATGAAAGGTTTGGTATGAAACATATTAACTGCATCGATAATTATACGAGTATCCAATTGAGACTTTGCCCTTTTTTTGTAACGCATAGTAGGTGCAGAATCAAATCCGTACTTTTCGATTAGTTCATCAAACTTCATATGTTTGCGCTCATTAAATCCATATACTTTACAGTATGAAATTTTACCTATTTTACGCAATTGCTCCAAAATATCTTTGAATACAGGTAGACTTACTTTTGCATTGTCGATATCAATAAACAAGGCGATTTGCATAATAAATAATTCCTCCAAAAATTACTTTAACTTTATATCTTTTCTTTTGTAATAGAATAGATACTGCTGGCAATATCCACTATCTTGTGCAAATTTTTCTACAAACCATTTGGCTATACGCTCACGATTACTCTCCTTGCCACCAAAATCTTCTCTATACACTCGTGCTATCCAAGTGTCCACTGGGAACACATCGAATTTGCCTAGTCCAAATAGCAAGATGCAATCTGCGACCTTGGGTCCCACACCCTTTAGCGATAACAAAAGAGACCTCGAGGTAACAGTATCAGCATTAGCCAATCGCTCCAATATATCTTCTGTACATAGTCTAGCAATAGTGTCGACTAGGTATTTAGAACGATAGCCACAGCCAAATTCTGCAAAATCACTTTCAGAGGCCACACTCAATGATTGAATACTAGGAAAAGCATAACCCCAGTCTTTTTTCTCACCAAAGCGTTCACAAATCTTCTCTACCGATTTACGAATCCGTGGAATGTTGTTATTTGCAGAAATGATAAAATTGATGATTACTTCAGGCAATACTTGCTTGAGCATACGCACCCCACGACCGTAATCTAGTGCAGGGCGCAAAACCTCAATACCATTTAGTCTCTTAATAATAGCGTCATAGTCAGTATCCAAATCAAAATAGCGCACAAAATAATCAGGATTAGTCGTATGAATTATATAATTTTTGTCGCCTAAGCTCTCAATAATTGCATATTCAGAACCTGTAGCCACCCACCAGCAGTCATTCTCCAACTTCCCAAAACGGAATACCTGTCCACTTGTCAATATGCTCTCTGGGTCGAAAGTATCCGCTTGAAATAGTCTAATGGAATCCTTGTCTATTACATAATTCATACTACTATTATAACAAAATCGAAAAATTTTGCAAATAATTTATGCAATATTTTTAATTTTGTTGCTCTCTTGTGATGAGAATTAAAATTTATTTGTCTTTTGCTATTTCATCTAATACAGTTTTTTTCATAAATTCTAGCAACTCAGGCGAATTAGCGACTATTGCCATACGCTGATTATGGTCATATACATAAAGACCAGAATTTTTTACCGCACACAGCCCTGGCAAGAGGTCCCACGGGTGCCTACACATATAGATATATCCCTCAATTTTGCCACTGGCTACCAGACTAAACCCTACGCAAGTCGACCCGATTACACGAATACCTAGTACTTGTTCATCTAAATTTTTTATGACATTCCAACGGTACTTTTTTGGCCCGTCCAACATAATCAAACTGTGCGCAATATCTTTCCTTTCATAAGATACACGCTTATCGTTGACAAAGACTCCTATATCATCTGCAGAAACTACATCAATACCCAGTTCTGGACAATAGAGCACGCTTGCCACAGGTGCGCCATTCTCAAGATATGCCATCTGCAAGCCCCACAAAGGTAATCCGTGATAAAAATTTTTTGTACCATCGATAGGGTCTATGACAAAGCAATTATCAGGCACTTCTTCAGTATGTGAAAATTCCTCACTTACAAAAGGTATCTTAGGAAATTCTTTCTTAAGTCGCTTGAGTATCAAATTTTCTACCATTAAGTCTACATTTGTTACTACATCAAATTTACCCTTATCCATCACACGCAAATAACGGTTGTTCTTTACTATTCTGTATCCCATCAATACAGACTCTATCATAAAATTTATTTTGTCGTTATATTTACCATATTTCATTTTCTATCCTATTTTTTAGTAGCGCAAAGCACTATCACTATTAATGCTTTGACCTAAATTATCCTCATTTGAACTATTTGATACATCTTTTTGACCAAAATTTCCATTTGCTATCGAAACTAACTCACGCATATATTGAGAATTATCTTCGATTTCTCGACCATCGAAAAATTTGTGAATAAACTCTGAACCAGTGGTTCCTTGTACAATTTCAGATGGTATCACATACTCATCGCGCGCTCTAAATGATTTTGCAATGTCATAAATCTTAGTCTTTGACGAACTATATTTTTGATAATATTTTACCCCACAATGTGAAAAAACAAAATCTGCTATATCATAAAGATTAGTAGGATTACCCTCAATCTCGTGTGGAGTACCATCTCGTATATCACGCTTTGTAATCCCAGACCTACAATAATAATATAAAGCAGGAATATCTTTTCTAGCACTCATAGTACCAAAGAGTACACACTCTCCATCTTTAAAGCCTCCCACGATTGCTGACATTTGGAACCCACTAAAGTTAAGATTATCAGGATTAGTCAATATATCCATACGATATATAAGAGGCAACTCCTTATCTTTTAGCCAAGGAGCTAGCATATATAAATGCAGTACATTCATACGATTAGATAGGTTTTTACTAGGCAACATACGATATTCGCTAGTAGCAAATATTACCTTAGGGGTGCTAAGCATCTCTTGAAACTGTTCATCAGTAAAAGAAAAATTGTATCTAGCCTCTCTATCCTCCCCCAATTTTGGCAAATTGGACAGGGCAAAAGTTTGACTTGTCAAAAATCTAGGGTCGGTAATATCCAGAGGCTTCTTTCCTTCTGAGTCTATCAGTCTTTTACTTAGATACATCACATATTTATTCTGTTTGCTAATATCCATAGAATGCAGAGTTGGCTTTTGCTCCATCGTAGTTACCCTAAAACTATTGTATCTATTTTTCTTGCCATAATTTTCCATATTTTGCCCCCTTAGAATAAATTATCTTATGATTAAAAATCATAACACAAAAAGAGATAAATAGTCAAATTAAAACATAGTACAAAAAAATTTTGTATCAAAAATTTTAAAAAACAAGCATCATAAATTTATATTGTAATATTTTTTAACATTTATTCACGCAGGAAAAACAAAAAGAGCTGAATAAGTTTCAACTCTTTAGATTGTATTTTTAAATAATTATTTATAATTTAAATTTAACTTAAGCAACAATAGAAACACGCTTCTTGTTTTCCTTGGTACGCTCAAACTTTACACGACCAGCTACTTTTGCAAACAAGGTGTAATCTCTACCGCAACCTACATTCTCTCCAGGGTGGAATTGAGTGCCACGTTGACGAACCAAAATCTCGCCAGCTTGCACCATAGTGCCATCACTACGTTTGATACCCAAACGCTTAGACTCACTGTCGCGACCGTTCTTACTACTACCCTGACCCTTTTTGTGGGCAAACAGTTGTATATTAATAAACATCTCTAACCTCCAAATTAATATAATCACTATACTCGCTATATAAGTCGCTAACTCCACACATCATAGTGCCAAATATAACTTGCACATCGTGTGCTTTGTCCTTGTCCAACTCTTGCGGTACTATAATTTCTAAATAAGCTCTCTTGTCATCTCGTATCACTTCTACATTGGCACAAGCTATCATGAGCATTCCCAGAGCAGCAGTCTGCACTATGCTTGATAAAGCACTGCACACTATATCCTCTCCAGACTCTCCATATCCTGTATGCCCCTCGCAGATTAGACGAGTATACTTATCGCCTGATTTAAAAACCGTGATATCAGTCATTTCTTGACCTCCTAAATCAGGTCTATTTTACAATAGTTGTAATCTTAACTTTGCTATATGGTTGACGGTGGCCTTGAGCACGGTGATGACCATTCATCTTCTTGTAAATAGCCAATTGAACTTTTTTACCTTTGCCATGCTCTAGTACCTCAGCCTCAACCTTGGCACCTGCGACAGTAGGGTTACCAAATACGCTACCCTTGTCATCGCTAATCATAAGCACATCAAAGTTTACCTTTGAGCCCACCTCAGCATCAATACGCTCAATAGTGATTACATCATTTGCTTGAACTTTGTATTGTTTGCCACCAGTTTGAATAATTGCGTACATTTTTTCCTCCTCATACCAATCTCGCTAAAACTAGGCAACTTTTCCTTCCCCCTTTGTCCTCTACCTCTAGAACAATATGAGTACACTTGTCATAGAGTAAAACAAAAGATACATAAAGTAAAAAGTATTTATAAGCCCATCTTATGCGGATACAATCGGTATTGTATCATAAAATCTACCTATTGTCAACAACCAATTTGATATTTGGCAAAATAAAAGTACCATATCAAAAATTGACACGGCACTTCCAGTTATTGTAAAGGCTCCAATCTAGCAAGTTTGTTGGCATGACGCTTGCGCTTTATCTCGGTGCGTTTGATGGAAATCAAGACCTGTAGAGTAACGGCATCATTAAAATTGCGAATATCTAAATTGAGCAATTTTTTTATTTTTTCTAATCTATATATAAGAGTGTTGCGATGCACAATTAATTGCTTGCTTGTTTGTATCAAATTAAGGTCATTATCAAAAAATGCTTGTGCTGTATGTATCAGCTCTTCATCTGCAAAAAATTTCTTGGTATTAGGAGCAGACAAAATCTCATTCACGCACAATAAGTTGTCCTGATCTATATTGATTAAAATACTATCAAGCAAACTCATAGAGTTATTTTTCATTCGTATTCCCCACAATACTTCCGCCATCGATATGATAAATTTTGCCAACAAGGTCTGAGATTAACTTTTCATCTTCGCTAGAAATCACCACGATTTTGTCCTTTGGGTCTTTGTTAATAAGCGTCATCAAACTTTTTTTAACTTGTTTTTGTAAATCTTCATCTTTGCCATCGAAAATTTCATCGCATAGCAGAATATCTATAGGGCGCAATGCCAATCTAGCGATTTGCACTTGCCTACGCTCTAGCGGACTTAGCGAGTTGACTTTCATATCTGCTAAATAACTAATTTCAAATTCATCTAGCACTGCACGGACTTTGGCTTCACGCTCGCGTTTGGGCACTTTGCGAGTTTTGAGAATCCAAGCTAGATTATAGTATACTGTCTTACGCTCAAAAAAAGTCGCTTTGGTGGTGATATACCCTAGGCTCACATCGGTCAAAAAATTAATCTTCTTAAGTGGTACATCATTTATATACACGCTACCACATTTTAAGTTCTCTAGCCCAGCTATCACACGCAACAAAGCGGTCTTCCCAGAGCCAGCCTCGCCTACTATACCAATTCTTTCCCCAGAATTTATAGTCAGGTTTACGCCCAACAAAGCATCATAATCTTTACTATAAGCAACTGTCGCATTCTTTAAAACAATCATTCATTCTACCTCTATTGTCTTATTTTACACTTTTTTGAGTTATTTATCAAGCGATATTACACTATTTAATGCTTTTTTAATTCAATTCGCTAGTCAAAAAAAATATTATCTGCTATAATGATATGGTATATCAATATTAATTGGAGAATATTATGGATTTGTTTGAAAAGTGTTATAATTATGACCTTGTAAAGAAAATTAAAGAAGCGGACGTTTATCCATACTTCCATTATCTCGAATCAGGTCAAGACATTGTGGTAAATATGGAAGGCCACAGAGTAATTATGATTGGTTCTAACAACTATTTAGGACTTACTAGCCACCCAGAAGTAATAGAAGCTGGTATCCAGGCTTATCGTAAATATGGTTCTGGTTGCTCTGGCTCTAGGTTCTTGAATGGTACTCTAGACTTACATTTAGAGCTTGAGGCAGAACTAGCAAAATTCTTAAATAAAGAAGATGTAATGACATTTACTACAGGTTTCGTATCTAACTTAGGTATCATCTCTGCTATCGCTGGTCGTAACGATGTAATTGTCTGCGACAAGGAAAATCACGCTAGTATATATGATGGTTGTAGATTGAGCTATGCCAAAATGCTTCGTTATGAGCACAGTGATATGGTAGATCTTGAGAGACAATTGCAGTCTATCCCAAGCGACAAAGGTATATTGATTGTTACCGATGGTGTATTTAGTATGGGTGGAGACCTATGCAAGTTACCAGAGATTGTAGCATTGGCTAAGAAATATGGTGCACGAGTAATGATAGATGATGCTCACGGACTAGGAGTATTTGGAGAGCACGGTCGTGGTACTGCAGAGCACTTTGGACTAGAGGACGATGTAGATATCATTATGGGTACATTTAGTAAAAGTCTAGCAAGCCTTGGTGGCTTTATGGCAGCGAAGAAAGAAGTCGTAGATTATGTACGACACAACTCTCGTCCATTTATATTTGCCGCTAGCCCTACTCCAGCAAACACTGCTAGCGCTCTAGCTGCATTACGTATTATCGAGCGTGAGCCTGAGCGCATCAAGAACTTGCGCCACATTACCGATTATATGCGTAATGCTTTGACAATTCGCAATATACCTATTCGCCAAAGTGTAGCGCCTATCATTCCTATCAATACTTACGATGATTACCGTACCTTCCTTGCTTGTAAGACATTATTTGACAAAGGTGTATATGTAAACCCTGTCGTAAGTCCTGCAGTAGCACCTGGTGATGCAATTATCCGTACAAGCTATACAGCTACTCATACAGAGGAATTGATGGATGAAGCAGCAGACATTATCAAAGAAGTATTTGACAACTTACCTGAAGTAAAGAAACCTGCTGAATAATCTATATTCTAATATAAAAACCACTAGGGATTTCACCCTAGTGGTTTTATTTATAATGCTTCTAATTTCAATCTAATTTCTTCTTGGTGCAATTGATTTAGCATATCATCAATATCACCTTGCATAAATTCATTTATATTATGTAGGCTATATCCTATGCGATGGTCTGTAACACGGTCCTGTGGGAAATTATAAGTCCTTATTCTTTCACTACGGTCTCCAGTGCCTACTTGAGTCTTACGCTGTTGAGCATTCTCGGCTATTGCCTTTTGCTCATACAAATCTTGCAATTTTGCACGCAGTACACTCATTGCACGCTCTTTGTTCTTTATCTGGCTACGCTCATCTTGGCAGGCTACTACTATACCTGTAGGCAAGTGAGTAATTCGTATAGCAGAGTCAGTAGTATTGACTCCTTGTCCTCCATGACCACCAGCACGATATGTGTCAATACGCAAGTCTTTGTCATTTATTTCAAAATTAACTTCAGCGACTTCGGGCAATATTGCTACTGTTACAGTACTAGTGTGCACTCTACCTTGAGATTCTGTCTCAGGCACTCTCTGTACACGGTGGACACCACTTTCCCACTTAAGCGCGCGGTATACACCAACTCCCTCGACACGCATAATACCCTCTTTTAGCCCACCGACTTCGGTGTCGCTATACTCGATTATCTCAGTAGTCCAGCCACGCTTCTCTGCATATTTTCTATACATTGCAAAAAGTTCTGCTGCAAAAAGTGAAGCCTCATCACCCCCAGCCGCTGGTCGTATCTCGATGTATACATTACTCTCATCGTTAGCATCTTTGGGTAATAGCAATATCTGTATTTCCTTATCTAATTCTGCCAACTTCGCCTCGGCTTCTGCTTTCTCTGCCTCAGCAATCTCTACAAGTTCTGCATCATCAGTCTCGGCTAACATTTCAGTAGCATCATTAAGTTTTTTCTGACAAGCCATATATTTATCATACATACTTACATATTCTTCTAGACCTGCATGCGCTTTTGCAACTTTTTTGTACTCATCGATATCTGCTAGCAAAGACGCATCGCACATACGTTCTGAGAGTGCATTGTATTTGTCCACATACGGTTTTAATTTTTCTATCATTATTTACCCCTCGCTATTACATATCTATCTTTTTTAAATAAATCTTTTAGCACCTTGACATTATCAAAATTAGCCTTCAAAAGTTCTGCAACCTTTTCACCTTGCTCTTCACCTATCTCCAAAAAAAGATAACCTTCCTTTTTCAAATGCTTAGATGCATTCGTGGCGATATTTCGATAAAAATCTAATCCGTCCTCTCCCCCATAAAGAGCCAAATGAGGCTCGAAATTCTTTACCGAATCGGGCAATTCTTGCATACCTACAGAAGAAATATAAGGAGGATTACTAATAATGCAGTCATACATTTTAGTTACATTTTGCCACATATCACTTTGAATAAATTCGATTTTTACCCCATTGTCCAGAGCATTTTGTCTAGCGACTTTTAGAGCAGGTGCAGAGATATCCACCGCAGTAACAGACCAATCTGGGTGTTTTTTTGCCAAAGAAACCGCTATACAGCCACTACCTGTGCACATATCTAAAATTGTAGCTTGCTCTATGTCTACAGTACGTGAGACAATATCGCACAAAAATTCAGTCTCTACTCTAGGTATTAGCACATCAGGGGTAACATGTATATTACTCCAAAAAAACTCGGTGCGACCGAGTATATGTGCCAAAGGCTCTCCTATATTTAATAATCTATCTGCCTTTTGAGCAAGAATTAGCGCCTCTTCATTAGAGAGTTCATATTGAGCCCAATTAGCCATATCTAGTGTCAAAGCATCTCTAAATAGCCACATCAATTCATTGCGTCTTGTATGAGATAGCCCCTGCGCCATATTTGCAAAAAAATCATATGCATTCATAACAAACTCTATATTCTCTAAAAGTAAAAAATAGATGCTCTAAATTCAAGCATCTACTAATTATGCAGCGCCAATCTTGTGCTTTTTGTTAAACTTCTCTACACGACCAGCGGCATCAACAATCTTTTGATTACCAGTAAAGAATGGGTGACACTTGCTACAAATGTCGACTTTCATAACATCATTTTTATATGTTGAATGAGTAGTAAAAGTCTCGCCACAAGCACACTCTACCTTGATTTCATGGTAGTTTGGGTGAAGATTTTTTTTCATAACTATAACCTCGTAAAAATATTTAGTAGATAGAGTATATACTATTTTACCAAAAAAATCAATAGTTTTGCTTTAATTTTTCAAAATTATTTTAAAGAACACTTTTATCTTTAATATAATACTTAGCAATATCCGCTATATCACCTGCACCTACCCAAACGCACAAATCATTAGGCTTTAGCATCTTATCCAAATTGTATTTTAAATTGAAGTAATTTGAGCAATACAAATGATTGTGCCTAGGAGGTAGTGCAAAAAACAAATCAGTGCTGTCCCCTCCCTCTATAGGGCACTCCCTTGCCGCATATGTAGGCAACAAAATTAAGTCAGGGCATTCACTAAGAGCAGAGGCAAAATCATTCAATAAAGATTTTGTCCTAGAATAAGTATGTGGCTGGAATATCATTACCACCTTACCACACACTCCTAGATTGCTTATACTATCTAGCAAAGCTTTAATTTCTGTAGGGTGATGTGCATAATCAATATAATGTTGCACCCCATCTTTACTCCCTATAGAAGTAAACCTCCTGTCCACCCCTGAGAAACTCTCGACACCCTTTATAATATCTTTTAGTGGCACACGATAATGCAGTGCCACTGCTATACCTGCGAGGGCATTGTCCACATTATGTCTACCAATTAGTGGCAATTTGATGCGAAAAAGAAATCTATTCCTATAGAAACAATCAAAACTATATTTGCCTCCTACATTTTTTAAGTTTTTTGCGCAGAGTTTTGCCTTGTTACTCGCTCCATAAGTTATCTTCAAAACATTTCTTTTACCATCGATATTTACACTTTCGTGCATTACTAATGCACTCGTAGTATTCTTGCAAAATTGCGTAAAAGTAGCTAAAATATCATCATAATCTTTATAAGTATCCATATGGTCGCACTCAATATTAGTTACTACAGCGCAATCTGGTCGAAGATGCATAAAACTCTTGTTATATTCACACGCCTCGGTGATAAAAAAATTTGAATTGCCAAGTAGCAAATTCCCACCTATATCAGGAGCAAAACCACCTACATGCACTGTAGGCTTGAGCCCTGCTATATCAAAAATATGACCTATCAAGGCTGTAGTAGTAGTCTTCCCGTGCGTACCAGATATAGCAATAACATGCTGATATTCCCTAGCGACTAGTCCCAAAAATTCCGCCCTTTCAAATATCTTTTTTTTCATCTTTGTGGCATACAAAATATCAGGGTGAGCACTAGCAGCAACGGTATACACTAAAAAATCGCATTTTTCTACTACTTTGGGATTAGGAGAGAAGTATACTGGTATCCCCATATCTATAAGCATTTGGGTGGCTTGAGAATGCTGGGCATCTACCCCACAAACTTTACAACCATGATGAGCACACAATTTGGCTAGCGCACTCATACTCACTCCTCCAATTCCCACAAAATAAATATTCTTGCCATTTATTTTACTTTTCTTTGTCTTTACTTTATTCATATACAAGATATATTCAATTT
>CALWKL010000020.1 GCA_944381255.1 uncultured Clostridia bacterium
ATTTGGACATGCTCATCATTACCTATATTTATATCACAAATTTGCAATTTGTCAGCATTCGGGTGCTTGCTCAAGTGCTCAATTCTACCTATTTTTACTCGCTCCATACCACGACTTAGGTCGCGCACTTCCTCTACTTCAAACCCAATATTTATAAATTTATCTACTATATCTTTTATAGAGATGCCCTCAAGGTTTACATAATCACCTAGCCATTTTAAAGTAACAATCATAATTTATCTCCTATTTACTCTGCTTTAATAGAGTAATATTATTTTCGTACATATCACGTAAATCTTCTATACCATATTTTAGCATAGCTAACCTATCTAGACCAAATCCTGCTGCAAATCCACGGTATTTTGCTGTGTCGATTCCACAACCTTCTAGCACATTTGGGTGCACCATTCCAGCGCCCAATATCTCGATTACTCCGGTATCGCCACAGGTACTACAACCTTTGCCACCACATTTTGGACATACTGCATCAATCTCAACACTTGGTTCGGTAAAAGGAAAGTAACTTGGACGGACTCTTATCTCTGTTTTTTCTCCTAGCACTTTCTTCACTACTCCCTCAAGAGTCCCAATCAAATCAGCCAAAGTTACATGCTCATCTACCACTAATATCTCTAATTGCTGAAATATAGGTGAATGCGTAGCATCGACTTCATCAATTCTATATGCATTACCTGCAGAAATCATCTTGATTGGTGGAGTCTGCGCTTCCATAGTGCGCACCTGCATAGCAGAGGTATGAGTACGCAATACGGTATCACTGTCGATATAAAATGTGTCTTGCATCTCACGAGCAGGGTGCTCTTTTGGCACATTCAATTTTTCAAAGCAATACATATCAGTCTCAATATCTGTACCATCTTTTAATTCAAAGCCTAGAGTTATAAGATAATCGATAATATCCTTCTTTAATGCTTCTATTGGGTGCATACAACCATACTCTTTTGGGTGCACAGGAATGGTAACATCAACTCTTTCACTAGACAATTTGCGCTCTAGTAAATTGTGATTGATTTCCGCCTCTTTGTCCTCAAAAAGTTTTATGAGTGTGTCTCTTAATTCATTTAATTGCTCACCCATATTGCGCCTTTCTTCTGGTTGCATATCTCTCAAGCCTTTCATTAGCCCTGATAATGCTCCATTTTTACCTAAAAAAGTTGCGCTCGCTTGAGTAAGCGCCACCTTATCATCGATTTGTGCCACAGTCTGCTTGGCACTATTCAAAATCTCTTGCAATTTCTCTAACATTTTTACTCCTTTTTACCAAAAAGAAAACTCCTACCCTATAGCTTTAGGGCGGAGTGTTCCGCGGTACCACCTAAATTCCTCAAAATCTTGAGGCACTCATTATAGCTTTAACGCAGCCATACGCCATTTGCCTACTGATAACTTTCAGCAATAGTGCTCCTGAGTGAATTCACCACCATACATTATGATTGGCTCTCAGCAAAGCGCCTCTCTCTCTGTAAAATGCTGATAGGTGGCTACTAGTCTCGATCAAAGCATCGTTTTTTAAAATACTTCTTCATTTTATCACAAAAAAAGTCTTTAGTCAAGAGTTTTTAAATACTTACTCACTTAATGACTTATTTATGACAAAGTTTTAGCCTGGTATCAAGTTCATCATCTCATCAAGGCTGGTAGAATTGAGGTAAGTATCTGGTACTTTACCTATAATTATTGACTCACAGAGTAGTATTTGAGTATTAGTCTGAATTGTCTTGCTGGCTGTGGGCAACACAATATTTACCGAAGCCTGTACGTTCATATAGATACGATGATTAGTCTGGTTGATACCTGCGCTCATAAATTCCGAAGTAAAGGAAGAAGTCAGGGTACCTATGGGTTGTACCTTAAAATATACATTAGGCCCAGAACCTACTAAAAAAGGAATACCAGATAGTGTACCAAGAGGAATATCTATACCCTCACTACCTGTCAGTTGTAGATTTTGTTGCGCAAGCTTGCCTATCTCGCGCGCCAATTTGTTGATTAATACTGATTTTACTTGAAAAGTAGTAATATTACCTTCACTATCTGTGCTAATCTGTATGATCTCATCATAAACATTAGTATTATTTATTACAGTCTGGACTGCGCTATTGACCGATTGAGAGGTAAGCGACTGAATTTTTGCTTCGCTAATGGTAATGATTACTGGGTTAACATAGGTATTAAAAAACAAAAATATTAACAAAATCATTGCGAAAATTATGGACAAAGCAATGATGAGTTTTGTCTTCTTCTTTAATCTACCATGTCTTTTTATACGCATATATAAAATATATGATAAAAATCATACTTTGTTGCAACTTTTCTTGTCAAAAGTCGGTTGTCCAAAAATAGTCTAATATTATTAAGTTAAGCATATCATAAAACAAAAAGGAAAGGAGCACTACCTCCTTTCCCTTATTTTTTAATTTTCATAGCAAACTATGTATAGAATACACCACTATACATTTTTATCTAGATTAACATTATCTTTATATGTACCATCATCTAACACAAATACTGCAGTGATTACATTGTCCATAACTTGGGCTTTGGTAAGTCGGATACTATTCGCAGTACCTAGACTCTCACCATCTAGATTTTCCCAATGGCTAAACCTGTATCCATCGACACATACATCTGCTACAAGTATGACATTATCAGTGTCCGCTAAACTATCAAAGTTATCTCCTACTAGTCTAACTGTGCCACCATATGTAGCACTCACATTTACCCCAGATATCAGCGCATCTGCAAAAATCGCCACTACCTCGATATCGGCTCGTACCGTAATAGTCAGAGGATTAGCGATGAGTTGTTCATTAGTAAGAGTCATACCATTTATTTGCCATTGAACAAAAGCAAAATTTGATGTAGGAGCGGCGACCAATGTCAATTCTGTATCATAGTCAACAGTACTAAGAGTAGAGACACTTCCATCTAATAGCATAAATACTGTACCACTCCCAGCAGGTTGTACAGAAATATTGACCTCATGAATAGGCGTCCAGTATGCGTACAGTATTGTTGGAGAATTTTCCAAAGGATAAACTTTTGCACTGGTACCATTTGAATTATAATACTTATCTCCTGTACCATTTGTACCTGTAAAATACCCATTGAAAATATAACCTGTCCTACTAGGGATAGTTACCGTAGGCATAGCACTTTCTCTCATTACTTCTACAGCACTATCTCCGCTTCCTCCTTGATTATCCAACTGTACAGTTACAGGTATCGCGCGGAGCGCGAGAGAGGTTAGATTTAAGTGAAGCGCAGGCCGCACGGCGTAACTAAGGTAGACATAGTTGCTATAGGTGTTAGAGCCGTCAGCGACCAGATAGTAGACACCGCGGGTATTACCAAGGTTAGACGAGCGGGACCAGCATGAAGTTACAGAATTCGAACGTTCGTTCTGATTTGTGCCCCACAAGCCATGTGCTGAGCC
>CALWKL010000021.1 GCA_944381255.1 uncultured Clostridia bacterium
AGAGGAGAAATTCCTAGTAAAAAATTATACGAAGATGATGATTTTTTGATTTTTGATAATATCAATCCAAAAACAAAAATTCATTACCTAGCTATTCCAAAGATTCATTTTGCTACTTTAGCGGAGATGAATGAGGATGAAGCAATTCTTGTAGGAAAACTATTGAAATTAATACCTTCATTATCAAAGCAACTAAATATTGAGAATGGATATAGATTGGTCATTAACCAAAAGGGCAATACAGGCAATGATGCTCATCAAGAGGTTATGCATCTGCATATTCATATATTAGCTGGAGAGGACTTGAGTGAATAAAAAAAGTGGGCATGGGATAACCTACATGCTCACTTTTTTTTGACTTATATATACAAAGGTATTATATACAAAAAACTGTGCGACCACCTTCGATAGGTAGGGTATAATATTGCAACAAATCGGCACGCTCCCGCGAGGCTACCTTATGGCACATCTTGCGATCCACTTAATGCTGCTTGCTTCCGCACCTGACATGGTTCATGGAGCAAAATTGCACAAGACCTCGGCGTTCATCACGAACTGAAAAGCACAAATACTATACACTGCACAACCTCAATGTGGCTATTCGATCCTGCTGTAGCGGATTGCAGGTTACAGGGCACCGCTAGCTCCCCATCTAGCACAGTAAAGTAATTATATCATAAAAAAATGAAAAAATCAAGCATTTGAGATTTTTAAATATAGTATAAAGTCAAAAATTTTGTAGTTTTTGTATTGAATTTTTGATTATTTTAAAGTAAAATAAATTGCTTCCTTTTTTATTATTAAGTTAAGAATAATTTTTGTTAAATTGTGGCTAAATAATAAATTTTTGTAAAATATAACCTAAATTATTGTTATTTTGGCAGTAATATGGTACAATATCAATAAAAAAGGTAGGTAATTATGGATAATAGTGTTTCTAATGCAGTTAGATTTATCAATGCATACAATCAAATTGACCAGACATTGCGTGCTGTCTATAATTTTAAGCGCAATATGTCCTTTAATGATATGATTAGGCGTACCGTGCCACTCAATAGCATTGTGCGTAAATATGAGGACAAACTTATCGATTATGCAAGACTGCGTAATGCTATTATTCACAACAGCAATGAAGAGCGTGTGATTGCAGAGCCACATACCGATGTAGTGGAGGAATTTGAAAAAATCGCGAGCATTTTGTCCGAGCCTCCGACTGTCATTAAGCAAATCGCTAGTCGAAATGTATTGGTGCTAGATAGTGATGTATCTATCAAGACTGCTATGGAGACTGTAGCAAAGTCAGGATTTAAATGTATACCTATTTGCCACAATGAAACTATAGCGGGCGTTTTGACTGCTAATAGATTGGTGTATTTCTTGGGTACAAAATGTTCAGAAGGTGTTAGTATCGATGATTATATAGATAAGACACCGGTAAGTGAGATGATTGATGAAGCCGATGCAGAAGTAATTTTTGCAGTACGCAGTGTAGCGCTAACTGTCGAAGAAGCTCTCAACCTTTTTCAGCAAAAGCGCAAATTGCAGGCAATTATTATTACTCGTACAGGTAGTAATCTTGAAAATCCTGCGGGCATATTGACCATTGCTAACATTATTGATTTAAATAAAATTGTAGAGGACTATAGTATCTAGAGGTTTTTATGTTTGACAAAGTAAATAGTAATTTGAATTTGCCTGATGTAGATAGGCAAGTTTTGGAACAATGGGACAAAAATAATATATTTGAGCATAGCGTACAAAATAGAGCTACAGCTACTCCTTTTGTCTTTTTTGAGGGCCCTCCAGGAATGAATGGATTGCCTCATATTGGACATGCTACTACACGTATTTACAAAGATTGTATTTTGCGTTATTACAGTATGAAAGGGTACAAGGTGTTGCGTAAAGCAGGCTGGGATACTCATGGATTACCTGTAGAGCACAAGGCTGAGAAAGATTTGGGTTTAAAAAACAAGGCAGAAATTGAGCCTTTTGGCGTGGATAAGTACATTGCAAAATGTAAAGAGGTCATCAATACTTACGAGAAAGAGTGGCGTACTGCTACTAGGAAATTGGGCTTTTGGGTGGACTTTGATGATGCGTATCGTACTTGCGATGATAACTACATTGAATCTGTATGGTGGTCTCTAAAAGAACTCTTTGATAGAGGAGACATATATCAAGGGTACAAGGTTGTGCCATATTGTCCTCGTTGTGGTACTAGTCTAGCATCTCACGAGGTAGCTCAAGGATATAAGACAGTAAAAGATAAGACTTTGTATGTTCGTTTTGCGGTGAAAGGTAAGGAAAATACTTACTTTATCGCTTGGACTACTACTCCTTGGACCCTGCCTAGCAATGTAGCGCTATGCGTGAATCCAGAATTTGAATATAGCGAAATTTGTGTGCCTAGTGGCGAACACTACATTTTGGCTACTGCTCTAATAGATAGACTCTTTGAAGAATATGAGATAGTGCAGAAGTTTTCGGGCAAGGATTTGGAGTATACCGAGTATGAGCCATTATACAAGTTATCAGAGCAGACTTTGCAAGGCAAAAAAGCTTATTTTGTAACTAATGCTGATTATGTAACTCTGTCTGATGGTACTGGAATAGTACATATTGCTCCAGCATTCGGTGCAGAAGACTATGATGTGGGTATGGCATATGATTTGCCTGTGGTAAAACTTATCGATGAGAGAGGTTGCTTTACTGCAGAATTACCTAATGTAGCAGGCAAGCGCAATATTGATGGTAATCTTGATATTATTGCAGAACTTACAGCACGAGGCGTAGTGGTAAAAGAGCAAGTAGTCGAGCATGAATATCCTCATTGTTGGCGTTGTAGTACCCCGCTAATAAATTACGCGCGCGAGGGTTGGTTCGTGCGCACATCAAAATACCGTGATGCACTGGTTAGGAATAATAACGAGGTAGACTGGTATCCAAGTTCGGTAAAAGAAGGCAGAATGGGTAATTTCTTGAGAAATAATACTGATTGGAACCTATCTCGTGATAGATACTGGGGTACTCCTTTAAACATTTGGCGTTGTAACAAGTGTGGCAAACTGCACGCTGTAGGCAGTAGGGCAGAACTCAACAAATTGAAAGGGAATGATGATTATGTAGAACTTCATAAGCCTTTCATTGATTCTGTAACATTTCCTTGTGAATGTGGAGGTCAATATATTCGTGAGCCTCAAGTAATAGATTGTTGGTATGATAGTGGTGCTATGCCATTCGCTCAATGGCACTATCCATTCGAAAACAAAGAGATGTTTAGAGAGCAATTTCCTGCTAATTTTATATGTGAAGCGCAGGACCAAACTCGTGGCTGGTTCTATACTTTACAAGCGATTTCTACTCTTATATTTGATTGTACTCCATACAAGGCTTGCGTTATGTGTGGCCTAGTAGCAGACAAGAACGGTCAGAAAATGTCTAAGTCTTTGGGTAATGTAGTAAATACTGATGACTTAATCGATAAATACGGCGCTGATACCTTGAGGCTATATTTCTGCTCAAATTCTGCACCATGGCTAGGGCAGAAGTTTGATGAGTCAGCATTAGCCGATGTGCAACGCAAGACTTTATCTACTTTGTGGAATGCTTATTCTTTCTTTGTATTGTACGCAAATATCGACAAATTTGAGCCTAAAACAATACAAAATGTTCATTTAAATTTGATGGACAAGTGGCTGTTGTCTCAACTCAATGCGCTTATCAAAAGTATCGATGGCTATATGAAAGAATTTAACTTTACCGATTCAACTCGTCGTATTGCAGAATTTATAGATGTATTGAGTAATTGGTATATTAGGCGTAGCCGTGAGCGTTTTTGGGTAAATGGGGAGAATGAAGACAAAACCGCTGCCTTTGCAACTTTATACCATGTATTGCTATCATTATCAAAAATCAGTGCACCTTTTATGCCGTTCGTCAGCGAGCAAATTTATAGAAATCTCACACAAGGCAAGGCAAAATTAAG
>CALWKL010000022.1 GCA_944381255.1 uncultured Clostridia bacterium
TCTTTTATTTCTCTAAAATACCGCTAGTTTCAAAATTGCTTGACTAAGGTTTTTTATTTTTTATAGTTTATTTTTTAATTTAATAATGTTAAAAATTTGAAAATTTTTAAAGTGTTTGTATTAGTCATCAGCCAACAATTTTGCTGTCTCATCAATGTAATTATTTACGCAAGTTGCAATAGCTAGAGAGCCTGGTCCAATGTGGCAAGATACGCTAAGAGATAGTGGGTCAATAAATCTAAATTTTACGTTTGGTATGCTGGCTATGATTTCATCACGGAATTTTTCTGCTTCTTCAAAATTTTGAGTATGTGCAACGTCAATTACCATCTTGCCTTGCTCATAATCTTCTTTAAACTCAGTCTCCAATTCGGTCTTTATCTGTTGAATCATTTTCTTCTTACCTTGACCAACAGAAAGGGCGATAGCAAATTTTTCGAACTTATCTCCACGAGTGTACAAGATAGGCTTTAGTTTTATCATATCTCCAATAGTGGCTGCAGCAGGGGAAATGCGACCACCTTTTTTAAGATATTTGAGGACATTGAGCATTATATATATAGATGATTTTTTGCCAGTACTTTCTAGATATTCTTTGATTTCCGCACCTGTCTTACCTTGCTTTGCTAATACTACCGCTTCTAATACACTTTCCTTTTGGGTAACTGAAATTCTGGCATTGTCTACTACATGCACTTTACCTTCAAAAGCTTCGGCATATCTTTTTGCATTCTCACATGTGCCACTGAGTCCACTCATCATTGGAATAAACACAACTTCATCATTGTCTTTTAATAAATTGGTCCATGTTTCTTCTAGGTAGTATTGTGAAGGCTGAGAAGTTTTTACCTCGGCATTGTTGGCTAACATTTCAAAAAATTTATCACGAGTGATTGTTATGTCCTCTAGGTAATCTTCATCGTTAATAGTAAAAGGCATAGGTACCAAAAAAACACCTAATTTTTCTGCTTCCTTTGGTGAAATACCTGAATTTGAATCGGTCATTATTTTTACTTTATTCATTTGTAACTCCTTTTTTTGCAATATATATGTATCCAAAACTGTTTGGTCCCCAATGGCAAGCGATGACAGGATCTAAATTATCATATTCAGACATTAATCCTCTATATTCTTCCTTGGTTAAATCAATCAAAGCTTTTAGATTTTTTGGATTATATGTATATGATGCAATAATTGGATAAGATTTGTCAACAGTTTTTGCTAATTCGGTGGCAATAAAATGCATAGAATTGCGAATTCCTATCTTCTTCGCTGATACAACAACGCTTCCATTCACTAGAGAAATGATAGGTTTTACATTGAGGACGGAACCTAATAGCCACTCTTTCTTAGATAATCTGCCTCCACGCAAAAGATAATTAAGTGTCTCTGGAATTGCGTAAATTTTTATCCTAGGTATAAGGTCATATACTTTTTGTAATATTTCTTCTCGGGTTTTATCACGGTTTTTGTTTATCTCTTCCACCAATAGCCGTATTCCACCTACTGCGGACAAAGAGTCGACTACAGATACGCTCTTGTTGTCGGCAAAAAGAGATTGTATAGCACTAAAAGTACCTGATATTTTTGATGATATGGTAATGATAATTACTTCATCTCCCTCTGTTGTATATTTATTCACTTTTTCTTCTAATACATCAAGGTAGGGGAGAGAAGTTTTGGGAAATTGTTTTTGGTTAATCAAAATATCATAAAATTGGTCTATGTCAAGGTCGATATCATCTTGGTATTCATTTTCTCCAAAATAATATCGTAGTGGAATTATCTCAACATTGAGTTTTTCTTTTTCCGATTGTTTGATACTGCTACCAGAATCTACAAATACTCTAAGCATATATAAGCTCCTTGTATAAAGTCGAATTATGCGCAAAATTAAATTTATTGTATTAAGTAAAGGGGTTTTAACCTAACAATAGTATTTATATCTAATATAAATAATATAAGTAAAGGCTTAAAAATGCAGTAATGTGCAAAATAATTATTGTGTATTTGGTTAATTTTACTAAAATATAAATAATTTTGCTTAGATTAATAAAAAAATATGAATAATTATACGGTTTTTGCAATATTTTTGAATAAAAGGTATTGACAAAGTAGTACTTTTGTGGTATAATGACATTAGAAATAAAGAAGGGTATAATTGAAGGGGTATAATATGGAAATTATGAAAAACAAAAGAGAGAATGTGAAGGATTTTATTAACAAAGTTAATAATTTTTTAATCAACGGCACATTGCGTGAGGGCGGTGTTGAGAGAAAGTTTAATTCTAATGAAAGAAGTGCATTGGAGCGCTTCTTGATTGATGGCACTTTGCCAGAATCCTTTGCGCTAAAAGAAGCGATACGTAATAATTTGGGTGAGAAGTTGAGCGCTAAACTTATGGCTAACGGTCGTGCAAATGCTATTGTTGATACTGCTGTATCTAAGGCTAACGGTTTGGTAAAAGGTGGTAAAAACTTTTTGAATGCTCGCCGTAGAGAATTAGAATCTCTAGAGCCACAGACATACTCAAAATTGTCTAAAAAATTTACTACTGGGTCAAAAATGGTCGCTAGTGGCGCTTTGTGGGCTGCGATAACTTGGTTTTCATCTACCGAGCAGTACATCTTTAGTGAGACAAATCCAGATGCTTGGCTTCAAATCGCTGATGCTGTAAATCTTTCAAATTCAGTAATAGGTTGTGGACTGGTGCTTGGTACTTTTGGCTTGGCTATGTATTCTAGACATCAAAACAAGAAGAATAAGGCTATCTCAGAAGAAAGAAGATGCTTTGATGAAGTGTTGGCGGAAAAAGAAGGGCTAGATTTGACTCCAAAGAGTCTACTAGCAAAGATAAAAGATAGAAAACATCAAAAAAATTTAAAATTGGCACGTAGTGAGTATGCAAACAAGAGCGCAGGAAGAATGCATGCAATAAAAAGGGCTAAACTAAGCAACAATCAAGAAAAACCTAGTTGGCTAGAGTCTAGATACAAAGATATGACAAAAGCAGCCTACGCTGGTATAGCTGGTGCAATTACAGGTACTGCACTACTAACTTATGTCTCTCCTTTGACAATGTCTGCGACTAGTCAAACCTTGGCATCTGCAAATGAAATGATGGCAATGGGTACAGCTGTAGGACTACTTGCTAGTGTTGCGCTGGGTGTAACAGCAAAGATGTGTGCAGACAAGGCTGCCGGTCGTAAAACTTACATTGGTAAAGCGCATGATATGATGTTTGTTGCAGTAGATAAGATTAATAGTAATGAAAAACTTGATGAAAAGCTTACACAATTAAGTAATTACATTGACAAAGCGCAAGGTAAAGTGCAAGGTTTAGCTGATAAGATAAAGTCTAGCGTGATTGTTCCTAACAAAGTAGAAGCATTGCGTGATAAATTGTCAAAGGACGATGCAGAGCAAGAAGTACAAATTGAAGAACCTCAAGTCGCAGAAGTTGACTGTATGCAAAAATAATATAAATTTGCAAATAAAAATAATAAAGGGAGCACGCTACAGTGCTTCTTTTTTTTATCAAATTTGAAAAAACGTAATTATTCACTTGACAAAGTTCGGCTCATTGTGTCAAAATTCTTATGTGTTTACAAGTGTAATCACACAAAAAGTATTATAACAAAGCAAATCTAAATATTCAAGCAAATTTATTTATTTTTTGTCAGTAGTGACATAAGGAGTACAAGTGTAATGTCGCAAAAAAATATTCCCGTAGCATTGCAACGACGTAATGAAGAATTGAACAAAATAACTATTGAAAGTGTAACTCAGGCTTTCATAGAATTGATGGGAGACAAAGGTTTTGATAAAATTTCGATAACGGAAATCTGCGAAAGGGCAGGAATATCACGTAATACGTTTTACAAGAATTTTGGCACCAAGGAAAATGTATTTAAAATGGTAGTCCTTGACTTTAACAAAAATGTTTTATTACGTAGATTAGGTAATCCCTTTAATAAAAAAGCCGGTATTGGGTGGTATCAAAAATTTTTTGCCATTATCAAAGATTATTCCGAGTTATTTTTAGCAATTGTGAAGTCAGGCTATCAATATGTGTATTTGACTTGCGTAAATGAACTTTTGTTGGGTAATCCAAACCTAGATAAAAGTATTAGATACATGAGGTTGATGTGGAACGGAGCAATTCAAAATGCTGTAATGGATTGGTTGAATAACGGAATGCGTGAGAGCCCCGAGCAAATGGCTGAATTTTGCTATAATATTATGGGTAAATACCGAGCATATTAGATAAATGTATGAATTTTTGTTAAGTTGATTTTTGGCTAATATAAAGGCAAAACTAACTGTTTAATAAACAAAAATTTGATTTTTGTCAAAAAATTTTTATTATTTTAACATACTTTACATAGCTCTTGTAATATGCTAAAATTAAAAATACAAATTAAGTTTTTACAATTGATGAGGTTTTTAATTTGTTAAAAAAATTAAGTGTTTTATTCGCATTTTTTTGCGTGTTTATATTGGCGGGTTGTGTAGATAATTCGCCGACTACTTTTTCAATACAGGGGCGTGTGCTTTACAATGGCGAACCTATCGCTAATGTTAGAGTAGTATCAGATAATGCTGGTGAAGTGCTTACTAATGAAAAAGGCGAGTTTGTATTCTCAGATTTGACTACAGCGACCGAACTTACTTACTCTGTAGAAGGTTATGTATTTCCTAAATCAAAAGATGTGATTTATGCAGAAACTAAAAATTTATTAGTAAATGCAGAAAAAATATATACATTAACTGGAAGAGTAGTCTCTAACGGAATAGGTATAGCTGGCGCAAATGTTGAGATAACAGGTTTGACCCCAGTGTCTTTATTGACTGACTCAGAAGGCTACTTTACCGCGTCTGTAGCTGGCGAAGTAGGAGTACAGGCTAGCAAGGCAGGATATATATTTGATACGACTAAGACTGCCACAATAGACAATTGTGAAATAGTACTTTCTGGTACAACTGATGTAACTGCCGTTGTAGAAGGTTGCCAAGGTGCTACCTTGATGGTAGGTGATACCGAAATGACGCTAAATCAAGGTGTTTACTCTGCGCAAAATATTGCTTTGGGTACAGTGATTACACCAATTTTGCAAGGATATCATTTTGAGCCTTCTAGCCATACAGTATTGTCAGAAAACGAGAAGATTACCTTTGTAGCATATAATCTATATAGTGTATCTGGCGTAACAAAGAGTGGAGACACTCCTATTAGCGATGTCGACATTTTGGTAAATGGTAATGTGGTTGCAAAGTCTAATGACCAAGGCGAATTTGTATTGAATGATTTGTGGGGGGAGAACAGCATCTCATACAGTCATTCTATATTCAAATTTAATAGTCAACACGTAACACAAGAAGAAAATTTAGAAGCACAAGGCGCATTTTCTCTAAATGGACTAGTAGTAGTAAATGGTAATGTTCCTCTTGAGAATGTGCGTGTATCTCTAGGGTCAGGCAGTCCAATATCTACAGATGCTAAGGGACAATTTAATTTGGATAATGTAAAATATGGCGATGTGATTGTCTTTGAACACGAGGGATACAAAATTGATAACTATACTATCACAGAGCCTGGCAATATTATTATCACTGCGATAGAGTACTTTGATGCTACAGTTACAGTAAAATCTGGTACACAAAATCTCAGCACAGCGGTGGCAAAAAGTAACGATTTTGATAGTGATGTATCTGCAAACCGATATGGTGTAATAGAATTTAATGATTTGATTAGCGATTTGGTTGTTATCATTTCGGCAGAAGGGTATACTTCTCAAGAAATTACAATCAGTCGAGCAAATAATGAAATTACTGTAAATCTAGAAAAGTATTATGATTTGTCTATAACGGTGCACAGTGGAGATATTATATTAGATAATGCTATAGTAACTCTAGATGGTAATCCTGTTACATTGCAGACTGATGGTACTGTTCTTGTGGCTGATTGTTTAGGGTCTATAAATATTAATGTTGTAGCAAATGGATACAATGGTGCTACTGCCACAGCAAATAAGGACAACAATACTTTTGATTTTGATTTGAGTTATAATGTAAAAGGTAGCGTCCGCAGTGGTATTGTCGATGTAGATGCTACTATTACTGCTACTCCAACAGGCACTCTAGAATCTACCCCAGTCCTTGTAGAGACAGAGGGGGGAGAGTATTCACTATCATTACGAGGCACTCACACTATTACAGCAAATGCTGAGGGGTATACTCTGACACTATCAAGTGATACTCCTAATATAGTTAAAACTGCAAGCACAGTTGATTTTGTCGCTACTTATTCTATCAGTGGTACACTAACACTAGATAATGAAGCGGTAGTTAATGCTACAGTTACTCTAGTAAGTGATGGTAGCAATAGCTTGACTTGTCAAACAGATGAGTACGGTAAGTATAAGTTTGATAATTTATCTGGTCAATATGTGTTGAGTACGAGCGTTGAGTCTCTCCGACCTGGCACTTATACAATTACTCGTAATGGTGTATATGACTTTAGTTCTAATGGTTATGCTGTATCTGGTCAGGTGCTTTGTGGAGAGCAGGGGCTCAGTGGAGTTACAATTTCTGCTGGTGATTATACTACTGTTAGTGGAGAAGATGGTTCATTTACATTCGATTTAATTACAGGCACTCCTACTATGTCTGCTTCTAAGACTGGATATACATTTGATATTCCTTCATATACATTGTCTCCTGATAATGTTGAGAAGTATATATTTAGAGCTACTTATACTGTATCTGGCTTAGTAATGTGTGGCGATGCTATCTTAAGTGGAGTAGTGGTAACTCTAGATGATGGTGATAACTCTATGACTACTGGTGCTGATGGCAGATTTACCTTCTCTGGACTTATCGGTACTCATGAGTTGAGTTTTGAAAAGACTGATTATGCTATAAATCCTATCACTATCACCGAGTACAACAATATAGAGGTACAATCTACTCGTACAGTACGTGGTATTGTAAAAGTCGGTTCAACACCTATGGCTAGTGTAACTATTTCAAATGGGGTGGTAAGTGCTACCACTAATGAAAATGGAGAGTTTGTACTGGCAGGTTTGGTAGTAGGCGATGAATTAACTGCAAGCAAGACTGGATATGAATTTACTTCAAATAACGCTGTAATTTCCTTGGATACTGAAGGAGTCGAGTTTTCTGGTGCTTATAACCTCAGTGGTACGGTAAAATCTGCTGGTGTAGCGATAGAGGGCGTGCTAGTTACTTTTGCAGGGAAATCAGTTTATACCGATGCAAAAGGAATGTTTGAATTTACTGGGCTCAGTGCCTTTGGCGAAATGACTTTTGTAAAAGCTGGATATGATTTTGCTCCAATAGATATTTCTGGTCCTTCTCTAAGTCAAAGTGGTGAATTAACCAATGGCTTGGAGGTTATGGCTACCTTTGCTATAAAAGGTAGGGTAACTATAGGTGGCGAAGGCTTGTCTAGTGTATCTGTTAGCACAGGAGATAAAAGTGCAATTACAGATGAAGATGGATACTATACAATCGAAGGGCTCTCTACTTCTGGTTGGGTAACACTCTCAAAAGATGGCTATGAGTTCAGTGGTGAGACATATTACTTTAGCGGAGCTGTAAGCAATCTTGACTTTACTGCTACTTACTATGTGCGCTTCTCAGTTAATTGTGGTGATGCTGATATGGGTTCTGCTGTAATAACTCATACCTCGGGTAGCCTAGATACCTTGACTGACAACACATTCGTGCTTAGAGGCCTCGTAGGGCAAAATACATTCTATGTAAATGCCAATGCGCTTGGTGCGGATACGGCAAGCTTTGATACTGCTGAAGTGGTAGTCAATGGGCCTAAAGGAGATATGGTAGTAGAATTAACTTACACCGTTATGCTACAATTGAGCAAAAAAGTCCTTGACGGGATAACTCTAACTTACAGTGATAAATATGGTCAAGAGACGGCTACTTTTGATGCAAGTGGTAGGGCAGATTTGTCAGGTATCGTTGGCAGAGGTTCTTGGACAATTTCTAAGAGTGGCTACAAGTTTACTCCTACAGAAGGCACATATTCTTTGCCTAAGACTGTAAGCATTACTTATGATGTAGTTTATTCAATTTCTGGGCGTGTAACTAGTGGCAATCTAGGTGTATATGGTATGGTGCTAAGCATGAATGGCGAAAGTACCACTACCGATGTAGACGGATATTATAATTTGACAAATCTTGTCGGAAGTGGTACACTTAGAGGAGTTTTGTCAGCAGATAATTGTAATACTGTAACCAAAACTATCGAAGTTAGTGGGGAAGGAACCTATAACTTAAATGTAGACACTAGCACTTATGCTTTCTGGTTGTATCAAAAAGGTTATCAAAATTTGCGCGAAAGCGCTGGTGGATATATAATTAAATCAACAAGTACGGCGACTCCTAATAAATATGCAGATCCACAACATGCCGAGGCTTATAAGATTATGGATAAAAATGGTATCTATGTTACCGAGAACAAAAACCATGGTGCGTATGTAAACGTACTAGGAATAGAAGTCGAGCCAAGAGTTGATTTATACTCTTACTATGATTCTAATAGTGGAAATTCTGCCATGCATTACAAATTGATTAAGGGAGACAAAATCTCTTATGATGCAAGTAAAGGTGTATATTTAGCAAATGGAAAAGGCGATTATGATTCTGTATCTTGGCCTACTACAGCGCAGAGCTTACAGAGTTTCCTAGCTGAATATGGCGGTAATCCAAAAGCAATGAGTGTATATAATATTCAAAATAATACAAGCAATTATATCAAAAGTATAAGCGCTCCGACCCTTAGCGGAGATAAAATTAAATTCACTATAGATGTAAGTTGTTCTAATGATTGTATTAGCAATTATATTAAGCAGATTGTAGCATTTTCTGGTCAAACCCCTACATTCAAAAGTATTTCTTTAACTATAACTATGGATAAGTATGGGAATTTAATTAGCAACCAAATTGTAGAGCAGTACACGGTAACACAAAATGCGCCTGTTATAGGAGCAGTTACGGTAACTATAGATAATGTATCGACCGAAACAATTACTGCATATGACTTAGATAATGCTATAGATATATCTGCAGAAACAGAGGGCGGATATAGTGATGACACTTGGTCAATTTTACAAAAAGTAAAAAATAATCAAATCTAAAGTATTCGCATATAGAATTGCCTGTTTAAAGAAATTTGTGTTTAATTTAAAAGGCTAAATTAAGTATTTACATAAAATGAGGAATTGAAATGTTAAAACAAAAACATTTTGTATTGAGTAGTTTATTAGGAGTCTTGGGAGTAATAGTTTTATTACTCACTTTCCAGTTTGGCTCTATCAATAGGGTAGATGCTTTTGGAGGAGGTATCATATATTCAAAAGACCAATCTTACAAGCCAAACTTCAATAACGATGTAACTTGGATAACAGAAGGTAATGTAAGAAAATATATATATGACCTATTCAGTACTACTGCTGATGGGGTGAAATTACCTGATACTTTTGGTGCGCAAGTTGATAGTTCTGTAGCTTGGGGGACTTCAAATAAAAGCACATATACCAAAAGCAATAATAGTTATTCATACTATAGAGATTCTGCAACAAATGGCACTCCAAAGAACGGACTATTGACTTCGGAATTCACTATTTCAAGTAAGTTGAAACAGGCTATGATTAATGGTGCGTTGACTTTGCAAGCCTCAGCATATGTAAATAGTTTAATATTAAGTGATAGCGATAAAACAGACAAGATACAAGTTTCTTTTGATGGTCAAACCAGAGGAGGAATAGAAACTACTACGCCAACCTTAGTATCATTCTATGCAAATAATATTCAAGATTCATATACATTTACTTTCCAAGTAGACCATAATGGTGCGAAAAAAGAAGTTATATTTGGAATAGAAGTAGATGTTTTTACTGAAACAAATATGGTTATCCAAAATCCAACATTGACTTTTGAAACGACTGATATATTGGCTCCTAGTGTGCGCATTACACCAGAAGGTTTTGCAAAATCAAAGACTCTAGAGATAAAAGATGCCGGTGCTGGTATTGATATAGAAAAATTAGTAGTAACTATAGACGGAGTAGTTGTACCTACTGATCAAATGACCGTTAGTGCTGACACAAGGACTGTAACCATACCTTTGAATACCAATAAGCAACAAATTTCGGTAGAAGCATACGACAATGTAGGTAATCTTTTGTCAACTAGTCTAATTGTAGATGGTATAGATAACCTAGCCCCAGCAGTATCTACCTTGGTTGTTGAGCCAGAAGACAATGTTTATTCAAAGTCAAAAGATGTAACAGTTGAGTTTTATGATGCAAATGATGATATTAATGCTGTGTCAGGTATAGCAAGTATCAAGTTAAATGGTACAGATGTTACTACACCTGAGATATTGAGTGCTGGACAGTTTACTTTTACAGTGAATACTACTGATGAGTATACAGTAGAAGTAATTGACAATTTGGGTAACAGCACAATTTATAGATACAGTACTCAATATTTAGATAATTCCGCTCCTATTATTAGTCTAGATATTAATGATGGTCAAGTCTTTAATACCAAAAACATTGAGGCAAATTTAATACTTGATAGTACAGTGCAAGCTGATGAAAACTATTACTATACTGTCGACCGTGCTGATTCGGAGACAATGGGAGACCCGACAGATGATTCAGAAAATAATACTCGTAAAGTCCTAAGTTTAGGCGCAAATATTATTTCTGTACCAGATGAAGGCGAATACATTATTAAAATTTTTGGTTGTGATGTATTGGGTAATGCTGGTGAGGTAATTAGTTATCGCGTAACAGTTAGCCTCCTAAGTTATAGTATTTCTTACTCATTTGGTGGCGAAACCTTTGTAGGCAAAAATTCTGCTGGCGAAGTAATAGAGCATCAGGTGGAGACACAAGTTGTATACAATGGTATAACATATCAATTATATAAGGCTACACGTATAGATGCTAGCGGAGTAAGAACTGATATAGGTACGAGTCAATCTGATTTTGTAATGCTTGATGAAAATACTGCTTTTGAATTAACATATCGTGAAGTAGTAGAAATTGATATTTTACAAAATAAGTATGAATACTCTGGTGATGCATTACAGATAGAGTATACTACAATAGTTCGCTCTCTTGATACAGAGTATCCAAATGAAGATATATTCGTCAAGTATTCGCAAAATGGTATAGAAGTTACCCCAATAGAAGCAGGTATATATGATGTCAATATCTTAATCGATAATGATACTTATACTTTAAATTACGACACAACTATGCGCATATTTAAGCCTCTAAATTTCGATATTAAGAAAAATTATGTATATAACACCGAAACTTTTGAATTAAACTTTTCTATTGATGCAGATATACAGTATACTCTAGTATTATCAGACGCTGATGGGCAAGAGATTGACTTAAGTTTAGCAAAGAGAGAATCTCTCGATGCGGGTACTTACACATATACCTTTACAATACTAGATGAAAATTATTATTTAAATGGCGAACCTGTGGGGACACAGTCTATCACTGATACCTTGGTTATTGAAGATATGCCAGTTGTTTTGCCTGAATTTAGTGAAACGATTTTGTATAATGGTACACAGTATTCAGTAGATTCTATCTATGGTGGCTATACTGTTGATGTAGAATTTTTGCAAAATGGCGAAAAAGCAATTCCGCAAAATGCTGGAGAATATCAAGTAAGCATAAAGGTAAATCAAAAGAACTATACTGGCTCTACTGTGGGTACTTTGATTATTCAAAAGAGAACTATCAAGGTTACTGCAGATGCTAAAAGTAGTGAATATGGTGCTGACCTGCAAGAGCTCACTTATCGCGTAAGCGGAGATGGTTTTGTATCTGGAGAGGAGTATGTATTTACCCCAAAATGCGATTTTGATGCAAGTGCTGATAGAGTAAATGCTGGGGAGTATGTCATTAGTTTTGAGACAATCGAGGAAGAATCTTTACAAAACTATGAAGTAACTTTTGTTAATTCTGTATATACAGTTTCTCAAAGAAGTGTAATAGTGAAAGTAAAATCAGGTCAGTCTAAAGTATACGGTGATATTGACCCTGAACTTGAGTACGAAATAGAGGGGGTATTACCTGGCGATGACTTGGGACTAACTCTACAACGTGTAGAAAGTGAAGATGTGGGTAATTATGCAATTACAATAAAAGAATGCTTAAATAATAACTATGCTGTAGATTTTCGTGGCGAAAATTTCAAGATTACACAGAGAAGATTGATTATTAGCGCAAATGCTGTAGAAAAATCCTATGATGGTACTACAAATCTGCCTGAAGGCTTAGCACAAAATTATGATATTGTGTCTGGCTCTATAGCAGATAGGGATAGAGAGACATTCAGTTTTGCGCTTACCGCTAGCCCTAGTGCAAATGTGGGTAAATATTTAATCTCACCAGTTACTCTAGATATACCAAATTATGAAATTATATATATGAGTAATTATCTCTACATTTTGCCAAGAGAAGTTACAGTAAGTGCTAATGAGGCAGTAAAGGAATTTGGTCAAAATGACCCAGTATTTACTTATACTGTTGATGGAGAAATTGTAGAGGGTGATACATTCAGTGGTGCATTGTCTCGTGTGGCTGGGGAAAATATCGGCAAATATGCTATCACGCTAGGTACACTCTACAACAAAAACTATACTATTAACTTTGTATCAAACACTTTTACTATTACTAAAGCTAGTATAGAGATAACTATACAAGATGCAACAAAGATTTATGGTGTAAGTGGCGACCCAAAATTTAAATGGACTACTAGTGAACAGGTAAATAAAGATTTGATAAATGCTAGCCTTTCTCGTGAACAGGGAGAAGATGTAGGCGAATATACCATCAGTGGTACTTTTACAAGTGATTTTTATGAAATTACTGTAGATGATGGCACGATGACCATCACACCAGCCACTGCTTACCTTACTCTAACAAACCAAACAAAAACTTTTGGTAAATTACAAGACCCAACATATCGCTACAACTTGCGTGGTGTACTTCCTATAGACTTGGACGAAGTAACCGAAAGTATAGTGATTACTCGTGAGGCTGGAGAAAATGTAGGCGAGTACGCAATGTCTGCTACATGTAGTCATGTTAACTATAATTTTGTAATAGGCGGAGCAATATTTAGCATAGTAAAAGCAAATATTGAAATTATTTTACCTAATAGTACTTTTGTCTACGATGGTACAGCAAAGACTCCAACAGCGACACTTAATTTCAATGGTAAGTCTCAACAAGGGACTATCACTTATAGAATTACTCAAGACGGTGAGACTGTAGAAGAGGCTTTAAATGCAGGTACTTACAGAGTAGAGGCAAGTTTTGCTGGCGATGACAATTTCTTAGGCGCCAGCACTTCAGCAAATTTAACTATTACCAAAAAAGATATTGCAATAACAATTTTTAAAGATATATTTGTTATGAAGAAAGATGGTAGCATTCAAGAGCCAGAGATTGATTGCGCATTGGAAAAAAGTGAGTACCAAATTCTATTCGATGAGGCAGACGCTGGCAATGTGGGTGTACATGAGTATTCTATAGTATTCAATAATCCAAATTACAATTCTATCCGTGGCAGTGTACAGATTCTGCCAATTCCTACCAATACCACCGAGGGGGGAAGTGTGGAATTTGTCGATGGTAGTGTAAATAATGACGATGTACAGATTGTTATACAGAATACTAATGACAAGAACAATGCAGAAAATGCTACCTCAATGGTGGTAGACAAGACTTATGAGATTAAATACAATCAGGATAGTGATGCGCAACTTAAGGTAGAGCTCGATTATGCTGTCGATGACTACTCAAATGTTTTTGTATATGTCTACAATGACGAAGGCGAAGCTAGAATGGTGCTATATGATGTAATAGACGGCAAGATTGTCCTTAATATGGATGCCGAAAATGTAAAACTAGCTATAGTGCGTAAAGTTGCAGGTATTTCTATCGCTACTGTTGCTTTGATTGCAGGAATTTGTATTTTGATAGCTTACTCATATGTGCGCCGTAGGAAAAAGAAAAAGATGCGCCGTATTTTGAGCATTGCATAATAAATATTTTAAATAAAAAAACTTCCAATATTCTCTAAGAGTAAGGGGAAGTTTTTTTATATCAAGAAGTTTTGTATTATAAAATAATAATTATAGTAAAGTCTGCACAAAGTACACTAAAATTGAATATATCTTGTATATGAATAAAGTAAAGACAAAGAAAAGTAAAATAAATGGCAAGAATATATATTTTGTGGGAATTGGTGGAGTGAGTATGAGCGCGCTCGCCAAATTGTGTGCTCATCATGGTTGTAAAGTTTGCGGGGTAGATGCCCAGCATTCCCAAGCCACCCAAATGCTTATAGATATGGGGATACCAGTATACTTTTCTCC
>CALWKL010000023.1 GCA_944381255.1 uncultured Clostridia bacterium
TTGCTAAAATCGCAATACCAATAATTCCAACCAAAAGCCCTATTGCTAACATAATTTGTAAGATTCCATTAAATATATCAAACTTTTTGTATTTAAGGCTAGGGGTAACTTCAAGTTCAGCTTCTAAATTTTCGATTTTCTTTTGATTTTTCTCAACTATCGCTTTCCTTTTTTCCGCATTATAAACCATACCCAAAATTGCCATTTTAAATGCTGTGAAAGCATACACTCCACAAAATTCGAAAGCGGTTGTAATAAATCCAACCATAAATGCGCCAATTAGTATTAACGCGAAAAATTTTGCAACTCCGCCACCCAGCGACCCCGCTGTTAAAATTGAGGTTATAAATAGATACTCAACACCAAGAGCAGCACCAATAAATAAAAGCGAAATTATTATTGAAAAAATTCTTGCACCCATTCCACCTTTTTCATACCTTCGAATATCTCTATAATGACGACTAGAAATGCTAAATAGCCAACCTAAAAATTTCATAAAATTCTCCCTTAACAATTATCCTTATTATCAGTATATAAAAATAAAAGTAAAAAGGCAAACAAAAATAGATATAATAAGTTTTATTTCTCTCGGATTTATAAATCATCTAATATAAACTAATAAAAAAACCAAAATAATTTTAGACAAATTCAAAAGTTATGAGATAAACTTGAATAACACAATTTTGGTAGAGAATATAAGGAATTTAAGGGGATTTGATAGCACTAAAAAGCATAAGAAAAGAAGTGCAGGGTGCACCTCTTAATCAGTGGGTCCAGGGTTCGAGTCCCTGATTGTCCACCAATAATGATAAAAAGATTTTGGTTAAAAGCCAAAATCTTTTTTATTATTTTATTCATATTAGAGTAGGTGTATTTATTAGGTATTTCTAATAATCGATAATTTAGTTTGGTTTAAAAATTTTTTAGTGTTCATATTCATAAATTGCTGTTACTAAATAATGCTAATAAATAAGTTATTTGTAATTTTATATTTTCCCAAATAACAAGAGTGGTAGAGTTGTATACTTAAAAAAACAAAAAAAGCATAATTTAATTATGCTTTTTAGTCAAATGTACATATGCCGAATATTCAAAGAAACATTTAATTTTACAAGTTGTTTGTTGTCATTTAATTTAGTACATATACACATAAGACTGAATGTCTCTAAGAACATTTGTATGTTATCATAATATTAATGCCTTGTCAATATCAAAATTGTTAAATTTTGTAAAAAATGTTAATGTAGGGTAGTATTCAAAGTGAAAGTATAGTACTTTTAAATATTGGTTTTATTTTTAAAAAAGCAAATTCAAAAGGAAATCGGTATATTATTCTGCTAATTTCTTGCGTCTACGATGACCAAGTACAGCAATTATAATTGTGATTATTATGCTTACTACAATTAGCACTATTCCAACAATTTGTGTAATAGTCAGCGAACCATCATCTAGAAAACTTGTTTTTACATATCCAGTCATCAAGACCTTTTCTTCGCCATCACTTACATAGTATTCAATTTGTGACACTCCATTTAGAGAATTTATAATTTTTACTTCTTGTCCTTTTGTTAGTACGTCAATCTTGTTAAAGCAATTTTTTTCTTGGTATACGATAGTTTCTGCTCGAGTGATTGCATTTGGAACTGAGTGTACTTTTGGTGCTTCGTACGTAGTAGGAATAATTGTCTTACTGTCAATGTAACCTATATAAGAAAAATCTTCGATAGAATATTCTATAGCTACAAATTTAATACCGTTCTTGTCTTGCAAAATTTGTGGGCTGGCAATTATTGAAACGATGTCTCCATATTCCAAAGTAGCGATGCTTGCTATATATGTGTCAGGAGCTACTTGTTGACTAATCGGCATTGCAAAAACTTTGCTAAATCCTGTGATGACTTTTGCGGTATTTGTCTCTGCATACTCTGTCGGCAATATATTAGGTAATTGTGTGCAATCACTTTTTAACACATATCCTAAAGTAAACCCGTCTTCATTATTAAAATTGTTATCAAAGACATAATAAAAATCTTGTAAAGAAGCATCGAGTACGATTAAAGTTTTTCCTACTTCATATTGAGTGATAGGGGATAACAATGTTTGATAATTGTATAAATTAGTCGCTGTTTGTATTTCAATTCCTGTATACATATCCGTGCTAGGACTTATATTTACAATATCTATTGTAGGTAAAATTTGACTGTAATCGGTAACGAAATTTTTTTGCTGTTGCGTAGTTAACTTGGCACTAAATATTTTTTGGTCTGCGTTAGCATAGTAAATTGTTCCAGTCAAAAAGTCTATATCAATGCTTGTAGGAGCGCTTTCAAATTGATAGATGTCGGTAGCAGTATTTTGTTTGATTTTTGTAAGAGTTGTACCGTCTAGAATGTAGATATTACCTAAGTTGTCCACTTTTATATATTTGATTTGTTCAAAAGTCTGGTCTGTAGGTACATTAAAAATAGTTTTTTGCGAAGTGTCTAAGCTATAAATTTGGTCTTCTATAGTGAAATATATAGTTTTACCGTTTTCAGTAATATCAAATCCGCCTTGGTTAAAAGTAAGATTTTGTAATTCATAAGTTAAATCGCAAAACCAATTCAAACTGTAATCTAGTGTATTAAATTTTAAAATTTGGCTTCCTTGTATAAGATAAATCTCTCCAGTGGCACTTTTGGTAAAAGTTTGAGGGCTAGGCAAAGATTCTGCTGTGCCTTCTTTGTTTTGATATCTATTTATCTCTGTGATAATTTGATTTGATATGTTTTGCAAAAACATCTGTTGTGTAGCAACCAAATAGTTATTGTCATAGGTCATTATATCAAAAGGTGCATCTTCATTGGAATAAATTATATTCTGTTGCTCATTTATTTGAAATATCTTTTTATTTAGGTTGTCCACAACATACAGGGAACCGTCAATATATTTAATTTTTGTAATGTTTGTTTCCGTGCCTAAATCGTTTATTACTATTTCTGTTGAATTATTAAGATTATAATTATCAAATTCTGCATGCAAAAAATTTATATTACATGCTAAAGCGCAAAACAAAATTACTGCTAAACTGCTAAACAAAAACCTTTTCATAACTTACTCCTATCCAAAATAAGTATATCATAAATATGATACAAAATAAAATATTTTGGAGCAATTTGTAAAATTTTTTACTTTTTAATTTATGCAAAATAAACTTATAATTATTAATAATAAATAAACAATTATGAACTAAAAAATAACTTTTGTAAATAGTAGACAAAAATTTACAAAAATTTACAAAAAAGTTGTCTCAATATATTGACAAAGTGCAAAAAGATATAATATAGTAGTTGTCGAAAAAGGTCGAAAAAGACTTTTTTGGCATTATTAAATAGGGGGAAATTATGAAAAAACTTGTTTGGGCAAAGACAATTTTTGAATCGTATAAGTACATCGCTCGTATCGTAAGAAGTATAGATAGACTGGTACTCGAGCGCAGTATAAAAAGTTATAGCGTAGGCTTGGGCGAACCTACAACATTAGAGAAAATGGAAATTATTATTGATCTAATACAGAGAAAAAAACGACTCCTAATTATAAAAATGCTAATCGAGGAGTCGCTAAAAAATATTGATAAAGAGTCTGCTAGAATTTTAATTCGATATTATATTGACAAAGAAGAATTGGGTAACATTGCGGAAAGTTTACAGCAAAATAAGAGAACAATGATGAGACATATAAATAAGATGCTTATAGAGGCAATAGACAAGATAGCTGACCTTGGTTATGACGTGGATAAAATTGAGATGCTACTGCATAATGAAGGTTGGATAATAGGTGTCTATAACAAGACTGCAAGCAAATTTTCGACTGCTAAAGGCATAGAATTATTATCTGTACCAGCAAATAATCTAGAAAAAATATATTATCGTACAATCTAAAGTTAAAGTTTAAATTGTTAAAAAATTTTTATGCATAGTATCAAAAAAGTCCTTGATTTTAAGATTTTTAAAGAAAATTATTAAAAATCGAACTCATCTTGGTCTTTTTTGTCTTTGATTGTAAGTTGATTGAGCGTTGCTATTTGACGCTTGGCAGACTGCTTCTTGCCTTTCTTTGGTCGTATTATCAAAAGTAAAATTATTACAGCAGGTATTGTGAGTAGTAGTATAAGCATAATGTTACTAGTATTAGTAAGTTCGGGTGATAGAATAGAGCCATTTGTTTCTTGAATTGGCTCGTACAATACTTCTTCGGTATTAGGTGCAAACTCAGTCAAATTTGTAGTAACATCGCTATATACATAGCCTAATGTGTTGGCACTTTCTGTAGTCGCGAACCTACATAAATACCATATTCCTGTGTCGCTCTCCTGAATTTTTTGTCCTAATGTAGAACCTACAAAAATGACTTCGGTAGTGTCATAACTAATAGTTCCTACATATTCAGATTCTGTAGTGGGATTGCTCCATGCTACTGCGCTAGCTGTGTGCATTATATCAAAAGTACGTATTGCGTATGGAGATTGTGGAGTGGAGTATACTGGTACCACATTCTTGGTCTCAATGTATCCTTGTACTCCTAAGTAAGAACCAAAAATATAACCTTCAGTTGAAGTATTTATAGTTTTTATAAAATATGTCCTAGGGAGAGTGCAGTATATATTTTCCACAGTGTTCTCTCCAGTAGCTGAACGATAGAATACTGCTTCATCTGCTGTGATTTGATAATATTCTGGCAAGGTTTCTGCCTTTAATACATCATCAAATGACAAAAAATTGAACACTTGAAAAATGAATAAAAATGCAGTAATAATGAATAAATATTTTCGCACTTTACACTCTCCTTAAATAATAATAGCAAACAATAATTGATTTACTATATGCAATTATTGTTTTTTTTATTATTTTTAAACTAATAAGTATCGAAAAATATAACATTTAGTGGAATAGGTGTAAAAATGAATTTGCGCGAGGCTTTAAAAGAGCTAGATGATATCAATTTAGAAATTAATAGGCGAAAAGAAAATAACAAACTTCTGTACTACAATACAGGTGAAAAAGTTCACAAAAAGCAATTAGCATTCCACCAGTGCAAAAAAAGAAATCGATGGGTTTTCGGTGGTAATAGAAGTGGAAAATCTCAATGTGGTGCAGTAGAGGTCGTTTGGTTGGCTCGAGGGAATCACCCCTATAAAGAAAACAAAAAAAATACTGAAGGTTGGGTCGTAAGTTTAAGTCAACAAGTACAGCGTGATGTGGCGCAAGAAAAAATTTTGTACTATTTAAATACAGATTGGATAATTGATATAGTTATGCAGACAGGTCGAAAAGACTCTCCTAAAAGTGGTGTGATAGATTATATTTTAGTTAAAAATGTTTTTGGTGGAATAAGCAAAATAGGTTTTAAAACTTGCGACCAAGGGAGAGAAAAATTTCAAGGCACAAGTCTAGATTATGTGTGGTTTGATGAGGAGCCACCCTATGATATTTATCTAGAATGCCGAATGAGAGTGCTGGATCGTGTAGGAGAAATATTTGGAACCATGACTCCTCTAAAGGGCTTGACGTGGGTATATAATCAAATATATTTAAACGAATCAAATGATCCTGAAATATGGTATGAAGAAATTGAATGGGCAGATAATCCATTCCTAGATAAAAAAGAAATTGAATCAATGTCTAGAATTTTAAGTTCAGATGATTTGGAAAGTCGTAGGTATGGTAAATTCACTGCGCATGGTGGTATGGTATACAGTGAGTTTGATCAGTCAATACATGTCATAGAACCTTTTGATGTTCCAAAAGAGTGGTATGACAAAATTAGTATTGACCCAGGATTACATAATCCATTGAGTTGTCATTGGTATGCGGTAGACTATGATGGAAACGTATACGTTATAGCTGAGCATTATTCTGCTGGACAGACTCTAGAGTACCATGCAAACAAAATAATTGAGCAGTGTAAAGCTCTAGGGTGGCATACAAATTTCAATGGTAGTTATGATTGCTTGATTGATTCTGCCGCTAATCAAAAGACATTGTCTAGTCCCAAGAGTGTAGCTGACCTTTTCATAGAATATGGGTTGAATGTAAATACGAATGTAGATAAAGATCTTTTCTCGGGAATTTCTCGAGTAAAAAGTTATTTAAAAAATGTAAATGGAGAAACAAAACTTTTTATTTTTAAAAATTGCGTAAATATGATTCGAGAAATAAAAGGATATTGGTGGGGGAATAACGATGCGCCTATTAAAAAAGACGATCACGCTATGGACGAATTGAGATATTACATAATGTCTCGACCAGAAAATGCTATTCGCCATCAATCACCACTTACCGAAGTGCAGTTGCACAAGCAAAAACTAATGGCAAAAATACGAAAAAATAATTTAAGAAAAGGGTGGTATTCATGATTGATTCAAAAGATAATGAAAAATTATCAAAGACTTTATTTAAAAAAGCTATTGGTTATACAGTAGATGAAGTTGTCGAAGAATATATAAGTGAGGGAGAAGGGGCGGAAATGCGACTTGTTAAGAAAAAAGTTACCAAAAAACATATGCCACCAGATATTTCTGCTGCCAAAGCATTGTTGGAAAGTTCTACTCTATCCTCAGTAGATAAATATGCAGATATGAGTACGGAAGAATTATTACATAGGCGAGAAGAAATTTTATCAGAAATCGCTAAGGGAGGTAATGTGTGAGAGTATGCTTGACTAATAAACGAGTTAAATGTACTGGAAAGGTCGACTGTAAAAATGAAATTTACTGTAATATTAGATTTAGTAAAGCAAGTGTTAATTTGTGCAAATCGTGTACTATTGAGTTGTATGAAAAGTTAGCACATTGTTTGGTGCCTAAATCGGTAAAAAGTAAGTTTTTTCTAGAAAATAAGTAAAAAAAGAGGTTTTTAATGGAAAATAATCAAAAAATAACACAAAAAAGTAAAGCAACAAAGGAAAAAGAACTTGTAGCAGAAATTAAAAAAGATTTTGAAAGAAGGCAAGAGGAGCGTAAACCTTTTGATGCTCAATGGCAACTGAATATGAATTTTGTTATGGGTAATCAATATTGTGGCATTGGACTTGATGATACACTAGATGATTTTGACAAGCAGTATTTTTGGCAAGAGCGAGAAGTATACAATCACTTGGCACCCTTGGTAGAGACTCGGCTTTCAAAATTAGCAAAGGTGCGACCTATTATGACGGTACTTCCTGCTTCGGGTGATGCTGATGATGTAAATAATGCTCATATTTGTAAGAATATTCTGCAAGCAGTAACTGCAAAATTGGAGTTAAGTGAGTTAATTTCACAAGCAACACGCTGGAGTGAAATATGTGGAACATCTTTTTACAAAGTTATTTGGAATGATTCCGCTGGTTCTGTAGTGGGGCTTACTTCGGTGGGTGAAAAAATTTATGAAGGAGACGTAGATGTGGTAGTATGTTCTCCTTTTGAAATATATCCTGATAGCAATACGGCAGAATCTTTGTCAAGTTGCCAAAGCATAATTCATGCTAGGGCTTATGATGTAAAAACTATTAAAAAACATTGGGGAATTGATGTAAAGGGCGAAGATATAGATACATATAATTTACAAAATTCTCAAGTGTTTGGTGGCTTGGGTTATGCTTCTAGGTCGGCAAAAGTATCTAAGACTATCAAGCACAATCACGCTATGGTAATTGAAAGATATGAGATGCCTAATACTGATTATCCAAATGGTAGGCTGGTTATCATCGCTGGAGACAAATTGGTCTTTGATGGCGATTTACCATATTGTAACTTGCAAAATGGTGAAAGAGGATTTCCTTTTGTAAGACAAATTAGTACTGGTCAGCCTTCTTTGTTCTGGGGGACGAGCATTGTCGAGCGATGCATACCTATCCAAAGAGCATACAACGCAGTAAAAAATCGTAAGCACGAATTTATGAATAGACTTTCCATGGGAGTCATAAGTGTAGAAGATGGCTCTATCGATGTAGATAATCTAGAAGAGGAAGGGTTAAGTCCTGGTAAAGTATTAATCTATCGACAAGGTTCTCGAGCACCACAAATATTATCTACCGCTAGCTTACCTGTTGACTTTAGAGATGAAGAAGACAAACTTATAAATGAATTTTTGAATATTAGTGGAGTAAATGATTTATTTGGTTCTAATGCCCAATCACTATCTCAAATGAGTGGTGTCGCTTTGCAACTTTTAATTGAACAAGAAGATATGAGAGTATCTACAAGTGGTGAATATATAAAGTTTGCGATTAAAGAAATAGGTCGTCAAATTTTACGCATATACAAGCAATTTACTACTACAAAGCGCATTAATAAAATAGTAGGCGAGAATGGAAATAGTGAATTGTTCTATTGGGATAGTAGTGAAATCACTAGCGATGATGTAACTTTTGAAACTGAAAGCGAATTAGGTGAAACTGTAGCACAAAAGCGAAGTATGGTTTTTGACTTATACAATGCTGGACTCCTGCACGACGAAAATGGCAAGATGTCAAATGCAATGCGAATTAAAGTAATGGAAATGTTGGGGCTGGGCATTTGGGAAAATGCTATGGATAATAATACTTTGCAGGTAGAACAAGCGAAGCGTGAGAATGTTGAATTTGCTAATGGAGGTGAGTGTTCGGTAAAAGAAATACATGACCACGATTTACATATCAATTCTCATATAGCATTTATGTTGGGTGCTGATTTTGAAAAAATGGTATCCAAAAATCCAAAAATTGAAGAAAAGTTACTTAATCATATTAGGGACCACAAAAGGTTCAAGCGCTTGGCTATGCAAGCAGATGGCATAAATAATACTGAAGTAAAGAATTCATAACAATTTTGATTAAAAAGCAAAAATACAATAGGAGTTTCTATGAAAGTGGAGGAAAATATAAGTTCTCAAGGTGGAGAAAACATACAACAAGAAGCGGTGGACTTGGGTACTTTTAAATCAGTAAAGACTTTAAAAGAGGCTTATGATAATTTGAGAAAAACATTTACTCAGAATGCTATGGAATTAGCAAAATTAAAAAAACAAAATAGCATAGATACTAAGATTGATGATACGAAAACTAATGAAATTAATAGTAACCCTAATGGAAATAGTGTAAAAACTGTAAAAATTCAAGAAAATAATGAAAATTTTCAAGATTTAGATGTGGAGAATATAAACTCAACCACAATTCAAGCGGAGAATACTGAGAACAATTCTCAAATATCTGAACAAAATACGAATAATACGCAAAATTTACTACAAAATTTAGAAAATAACGCTTTATTTGATAAAACTACAGAAAATATTATAGATAAAAATAATGAGTCAGACAAGGTAGACTCTACCCCTGACACAACAATCACTGATGCGGATAAAGTAAAATCTCCCGCAGAAAGAAATTTTGAGAGTGCAGAGTGGCAGAATGAAGTACATAAGTTTTTCTTGGAAAATGAAGATGCTAGACAATATGCAAAAGAAATTGGCAATGAAATTATGCAAGACAAGGCGATACAGCAGAGTATTGACCCCTTGGCAAGGGCTTGGATTAGAATTTTAAAAAAGCAAAATGAAAGGAATAGAGTGAGTGATACAGATTTAGAAGAAATTGCTGTAAAAAACGAAAATATTAAGCAGAAAGTAATATTGGAATATTTATCGCAATTACGAAAGAAAGGTACTCCACGATTAATTTCCAAGCCTTCAAGTGAATTGAATGCTTCATTATCTCCTCGAGCACTCAATATGGACGATGCTAAAGAACTGGCTCGTAAAATTATGATGAAATAGGAGATAATTTTTATGATTAGTTTGACTACTGCTCAAAATGCCTTGAAAAATGTATATCTCGAGGTAATGAGCAATGAATTGAATACACAGACTGACCCAATTTTTGCAATGATAAAGCAAAGTACGACAGATGTGTATGGTAGAAACATTATCAAGTTGGTACCGTACGGCATCAATGGTGGTGTCGGCTCTGGTACAGAAGATGGTGCTTTGCCTCAAAGTAGAGAAAGTCATTATGTAAATTTTTCTACTGATTTAAAAAACCTCTTTGGTACTATTGAAATTACCGATAAGGCTATACGAGCTTCTGCAAGTGACGAAGGTGCTTTCGTAAATCTATTATCAGCAGAAATGGAAGGCTTACTGGAATCTAGTAAATTTAATCTAGCTCGTATGTTTTATGGTGATGGTACAGGTGAATTAAGTAAAATTAAGTCAATTAATACTGCTGACAAAGTAATTACTGTAGCAAATACTGCTCCGTTTGTCGAAGGAATGTTGCTTGATTTTTATAAGGACGGTGTAATTGATGCCGACATGAAGGGTGTTTTGGTTGTCGCAGTAAATAGAAATATGAGCACAATAATGCTAGACAAGATATCTTCAACCTTTACAAATGCTAACGTAACTAGCTATAAGTGCTATGTGCAAGGCAGTAAGGACAAGGAATTGACTGGCCTTGGAGCTCTTTTTGGTGATAGTGAAACACTTTATGGATTAAATAGAGAAAATTATAGTGGATTAATGCCAATTATCAAATCTCAGGCTGCAGGTTCTACTTTGAGTGAAACTTTTATACAAGAGTGCCTAGATATGATTGATATGGTGTCAGGCTATCAACCTCAAGTTATGGTGGCTTCTGGAGATGCATACTATGCTCTTATTGATTTGATTTTGTCATATTCAAAAAACCTTGATTCTACTAATTTAAAATGTGGTGTAATTAGTGTTGCGTTTAATGGTGTGCCATTGACTAGAAACAAATTTGTAGATTCTAAAACTATATTAGCTCTAAATACCGACCTATTTACATTGCATCAGTTGTGTGATTGGGAGTGGCTAGCATATAGTGATGGCTCAATTTTGCGACAAAAGGAAGGATATCCTACTTTTTCAGCGACTTTGGTAAAATATGCAGATTTAATATGTAATCGCCCTAATGCTCAGGGTAAGATTACTATTCTATAAAAGGGGGTAATTCTAAATGATTTCTTTAACAACAGCGGACAATGCTTTAAAAAATGTGTATTTGGAGGTTATAAATAACCAATTAAATAATGACCTCGATCCTTTCTATTCAAAAATTACCAAGACAAGTAATGATGTGGTGGGTAATACAATAAAACGAATGATTACTGTAGGAATGAATGGTGGTATTGGTGCAGGCTCAGAAGATGGCTCTTTGCCAACAGCGAAAGAAAATAATTATATTCAACTTACTGCCACTCTAAAAAACTTGTATGCACAGTTAGAAATAACTGATAAGGCTGTGCGTACTAGCCAAAATGATACTGGAGCCTTTTTGAATCTTCTTAATACTGAGATGGATAATTTAATTGAATCAAGTAAATATAACTTAAGATCAATGCTTTATGGTGATGGCAATAATTTTGTGGGTTCGTCTACAAGTTGGACAAAGGGAAGCTCTGTATATTTTGTAGGAGATGCCAGGCCTTTTGTTGTGGGAATGCGTGTAGATGGGTATATGGACTTTGAGATACAACAATATTTAACAAATGTAGAAGTTTTAGATGTAGATTATGATAATAATAAGATTATACTGCAGAGTTCTGCTGCCGCACAGATTGATTATAGCGAAGATGTTGATATAAGCTTTATGTCAAATAACAATCCTAATCCAATTACAGGTCTTACTAGCATTATGACGAATGATTTAAAAATCTACGGGTTGGTTCGCGCAGAATATCCGTTTATGATTCCAAATGCATCAAATATTATTAAATCATCACTAAATTTTATAAAAATTTTACAAATATTAGATGATTTGAAGATAAATTTTAACTCAAATATTGATTTAATAGTTAGTGGATATGAGTTTAGAAGAATTATTCAAAGTTTGTTAAAAGACAATGCAATCAACTGCGATTTGGTAAACCTTGAGGGAGGAATGCGCGCTATAAGTTTGAATGGTGTGCCAATTGCCGCTACAAAATTTGTTATGCCTCCTAGGGCTTTTGTGTTGGATTCTAGTGTATTTACTATGCACCAACTTTGTGATTGGACTTGGATGACTAATGACAAGGGGCAAGTTTTGCGTCAAAAACAGGGCTATGCTGCGCATACAGCTACTTTGGTAAAATATTGTGAATTGGTATGTTCTCGAATTTGCAACAATAGCTATATAACATTAGTTTGATGATTAACTATAATCAAAGGAAGATTTTATGGCATTAATTAATATAAAAAACGATGTTTTTGATATATGTGACCGTATTAGAGAAATAGATTCTGGATATTTCATTGTTTATAATACTAGTGCGCACAGATTCGAAATACACAATAAAAATCAATTTGGCAATACATTTTGTATTACAGTTGAACAAGGTTTAGATAGTCGAGTGATAAGCAAACTTAGAAAATCTAGAATTGAAAATATTGACAAAATTATTCATGAAATAGATGAGAATAATGCAAAATTAGAAGCCGAAAGCCGTAGAAAAGTCCATGATGAAACATCTTTTAAATTAAAAGAAATGGTTGATTATGCTAAAAAACGAGAAGCTGATTGTGATTTTGCAGATAGTTATCAAACTACTTGGTGCTAAAAGGAGGATATAATGACAGTTTTAGAGGTGCTAAAATTTGCATGCAAATATCTAGGCGAGAATGAACTTTTGTCCACTACGACATTAGGCGGAGATATGGAACCTTCGTTACAACAAATTGATAAAATTAATACTCTTATTGATTGTGTCAATGATACTGTAGAAACTTTAGCTATTATGTATTTCCCATTAAAATATGAGGAAGTGTTGAGTAGTTCTAACAACATATATTCGTTCGATAATTTCACTAAGCCTGTAGTTGAAATACTAAAAGTTTTGGATAATCATCTAAAATACGAAGTTGATTATGCTATGTTTGCTGATCACTTTGAGGCAAAATCTGGAGATTTGCGTGTAATTTATACATATTTACCAAGCAATGCTAGCGATGTAAATGATACTCTCGAAGTAGTAGAGAATAAGGTAACTCCTAGGATGGTGGCGCTAGGCGTTGTTAGTAGATACTTTTTGATTGTTGGTATGTATCAAGATTCTAGCAGTTGGCAAGAAATGTTTGAACGTGTGGTATTAGTAGCGCAAAGGCGAAAGGATAATGTTGTTATAAAAAAGAGAAGGTGGCTATGATGTTTTATGACCAAAAGCTACCTTTTAACACAAAATCAAATCTAAAAGTTCAATTATCTGATTTCTCTAATGGTATTAATACACGTATTACGCAAAATCTTCTACCGCTAAATTATGCAGTAAATTGCTACAATTTTGATTTCAATAGGCGAAGTTTGTCTACCGGTATTGGAATTAAGGAAATGGCTATACCTTATAGCGATACAGGTTCAAAATTTTTAGAGACTCCGGAAAGTGTAGATTCAATATTAAGATTTTGGCAGTATACTCGATATGACCCCACGACAGATAATTACATACCATTACTGATGTTGTATTGCAATGATGAGGTATTATATTTTGTTAGATTGGAGACAAGTTTGACTAATTTTAATGCAATCGGCGTAACCTTTAATGAAATTCCTTCTGGATTTAATTATAGAATTGATGAAGGTGATTGCTTTTTTGCTTGTAGTAAAAATAAAATTGTAAAGTATACAGGCAATAGTCTGCCTACTACATATACCGAAAATGTGCCTAGCATTACTTCAGTTGCTTTGCATGCTGGTAGATTATTCGCTACCGCTGACGGAGACCAAAATGTACTTTGGTTTAGTGATGATTTAAATCCTACGAATTGGAATATAAGCGCTTTTGAAGGTGGTTATATAGAACTCACAGGCGAGCGAGGTACTTGCAAAAAGGTTTTGGAAGCTAATAATTATTTGTATGTAATACGAGAATATGGCATAAGTAGAATCTCAGGGTGGGGACTTCAAGAAGATTTTGTGGTAAAAAATTTATATTTAACTACAGGGAAATTGTATTATGAGACAGCTGTGCTATGCGGTAGTGTAATTATAATGTTATGCTCTGATGGTGTTTATTGTTTTGATGGTAGCAGTATGAATAAGCTAAATTTGGGCTTTGAGGATATGTTACAAAATGTGGACAATCAATATGCTGTTGGAGCCTATTTAGATGGTAAATATTACCTTGCATGTCATCTAAATTATGGAGATAATGAAAATGTTGGTTGCGAGAGTGAAAACTTCAAAAATAATACAATAATCGAAATAGATATTAATACTTGGGAAATAAACATTGCACGAGGTATTGATGTAAAGTATATGGCTGGAATTCGTACTGAACAATTTAGCAAACTTGGTATTTTACTAAATAGTGGTGGAGATACAGGAAAGTTATATGAATTAACTCATGACGGAAGTTTGTTTGATGGGGCAAGTCATAAATTTTGGCAATCACCTTCTACCGATATGGGATATACAAATTACAAAAAAGTTATAAAGTATATAACATTATTTTCTATATCTAATATTACAATTTATATATTTGCAGATTCCAAAAAGTATGAATTTACTGTGATTGGAAGCAGTAAACCAGTCCGTGTTCCTATAAACATTATATGTGATAAGTTCAGTGTGGCGTTTAGTTGTGATGAAAAAAATTGTGAAATTTCTGACCCTATAATACAAGTTTCCTTGGTTTAGGTGGTTGTTATGAAAAATATTGAATATAATCTTTTTGATTTGGAAGATAGAATCGAAGCTTTAGAAAGGAAGCAGTATAATTTACAACAGTCAATACAAACTAGTCCGTTTTTCGGTTATAAGGAATACAAGTTAGATATAAATTTTGACTTTAGTCAAGGTAATAAATTAGTTTTAGGTAATCTTCAAGTTTTATCTGGTACTGTAAATATCTTGATGTTTCTAGAAGTAAATTCTAATATGGTTCTAGATGTTTTACTTTGCCTAGATGATGAAGAAATTGCGTGTTCCCAAATTTATTCATCTACTAAATATTGCTCAACTTTTTTAAGTGCTAGTGTAGACAAGAGTGGTATGTTGTCTATTAATATTGGGCAGTTAGACGCTTTGGGTGGTATTAAAAATATAACGCTAAATGTACGAGGGAACGCTAGTTTTGCTATCTAAATAATACTATGCAATGCATAATACATAAGCATAGTACTATAAATTCAAGGTAATATTATGGTAAAAAAGCAATATTCAAAAAAGGCTGGGAAAGTAATTATTCGTCAGTCGCTATACAAATTTTATTTAAAATATGGAGGTGGTAGTTATGTCAACGGAAATAAAAGAAGAACAAACTGTTGAACTAAACGATGATATTAATAAAAGTAATGTAAATGATTATAGTTTGGATAGTATTAAGAAACATTTAAACAGTATCGATGCTGAGTATGAGGCTACTTATCCTAGTGCTACTCCTGATGAATCTACTATGCCTCAGTATCAAACGGTACAGAGACCTACATATGAACAAATTGAGGAGGAGGCTCGTAATTCTCTTGGTGTTTATGAGGCTTCTAGTAAGCAGGAAATTCAAAATGATTATAATGAAGAATTGTCTCAAATAGCTCAAGAGGAAGAAGAAGTGATATCTTCTGCTGAGTCTTCAAGGGCTGAAGCTGAAGCTGAGTATAAGAATAATATTGAGACTAATAGAAGCAATATGATTTCTCAGGGCGTTGAGAGAAGTAGTATTGTAAGTAATACAGAGCAAAGCATAGAATCAGATTATAACCGAGAACTGGTTGACTTGATAGAAAAAACTCAATTGTCATTGTCTGAATTGGAGTTAAAAAAATCTATAGCTCAAAATGAAATGAATACAGCACTTGATAAATTTGATATCGCTTATGCTGCAAAACTAGAAAAAAAGATAGAAGACTTGTCTAGTAAATATGATCAACAAATGTTAGATTTGGAAAAATATAATTTGGAGATTGCGGAGCTTAGAAACAAGCGTAATGAAGAATGGAAAAAGTGGGTTAATTCTCAAACTTCTGCGATTAATGCGGAAAAAAGTCGTGCAAAAGTCGAATATTTGATAGATTCGATAAAGAAAATGACTAAAGAAGAGGCTGTTAATATTATATACGATCCAGAAATAGTAGCTTCTCTTGGTGAGCATTATCAAATAGTACTTGATTATGTCAATCGTAGGAAGCAATAATGTCAATTGAAATAAAGAGTAGGTTAAAATCGTATAGTTTTTGGGTTTCTCTTGCAAGTGCAATACTTTTGTTAGTTCAGACTGTGGGACGACCCCTTGGGCTTGTTATTGATGAAACTACCTATATGTCAATAATTAATAGCGTATTGGGAGTATTTGTGGTATTAGGTATTATTAGTCATCCTGGTCAGACTTTGATAAATAATGCTAACGCAACTTCTGCTGGCAGTGAGGTAGAAGCAAATAGTCAAAATCAAAAAACTAAAAACGAAAGTGTAACAAATGATACATTGAGTAATTCAAAAACTACTCAAAATGCAACTAGTGGAAGTTCGAATCTAACAAATATTTCAATGGAGGACTCCAAAAGTAATAGCAAAATTAGTTCGACTGATGATAATACTGATGAGAATTGTGAAGTAATTGAATCTATGAATAATTATACAAATTCTAATAATTTAAATTTAAATAATAATGATAAATTTGAAATGAATAATTATTCATTAGATAGCGGAAATAATGTTGTTGAGATTGAGACAGATGTTGATACTCAAAAGCGATTGGATAATTTTAGACAACAACTAGATAATATATATAAGAATTAAATTTAAGCTTCTTAAAAATAACAAAACACAAATTTAAGACTTATAATTAATATTAGTAAAGATAACTTAAGAAATGAATAATTGTTGAGCGTAACCTAAATAAGATTGATTAAAGCAAAAGGACGAGATTTTTCTCGTCTTTTTTATTTAAATTTAGTAAAGAAAAAATTAAAATCTAAAGTTTTTTGTTGATCTTTTTCAGGCTTAGACAATTATTAAAATAGTTTTTTTAAGTTGACAAAATTTCCCAACAATGTTAGACTTTTGGAGTAATGTTAGCCAAAACTTAACGAGTAAAAAGTTAATTTTGTAGTAAAAGTTTTCGTATTATAAAATTTATTTACCTATATTAAAAATAATTTAATAAAAAATAACTTTTTGAAAGTAAATTTGGTTTTAAAATTAGAGTCGATTACAAAGGAGTAATTATGGAAAATAACTTAACAATACCCAAAGTAGCGTTTATCTATGATTTTGATAAGACTTTATCTACTAAAAATATGCAAGAATTTAGTTTTATGCAACAATTTAGTATTAACAGTACTTCATTTTGGACTGAATGTGGGGAATTTGCTAATAGTCATAAAATGGATCAAAATCTCGCTTATATGTACATTATGCTTAAGACCTGTCAGGCAAAAGGTGTAAGATTAACTCGTGAATTTTTGGTCAACTGTGGTAGAGATATTGAATTATTGCCTGGATTGGAGTCTTGGTTTGAGAGAGTTAATGATTTTGGGAAAAATCATGGAGTAGCTGTCGAGCATTATATAATTTCTTCAGGTTTAAAGGAAATGATTGAGGGGACTTCAATTTCAAAATACTTTAGAGAGATTTATGCAAGTTCTTTTCTGTATGAAGATGGGGTGGCTGTGTGGCCTGCTCTAGCTATTGATTATACAGGTAAGACTCAACATATTTATAGAATCAATAAAGGAATTTTGAATGTTACTGACCCTCGCATAAATGACAATATGCCTCACAATATTCGGCCGGTGCCTTTTACTAATATGATTTATATCGGCGATAGTGCTACAGATATTCCTTGTATGCGCCTGGTGATGAAAAGTGGAGGAAATGCTATAGGTGTGTATCAAAATGATGAAAAACACATTGCTTATCTTAATACTTTAATAAAAAATAACAAACTTAATTTTATTGCAAAAGCCGATTATGAAGAAAACAGTGAACTCGATTCTTTGGTAAAAGAGATAATACTAAAAATAAAGCATACCGAAAATTTAAATGCTATTGCAAAAGCTCAACGTGGGCAATAAATGTGTAGCAATATAATTTTTAAAATGTGTTTGAGTGATGTTATTTTATCTATTCTATTTGTAATAGGTTTTATTTTGTTTAATTTTTGTAAACTATGTTTTATAAAATAATTCTAGTTTACTTCGTTGCTAATATTAAATTTTTAAATATATAAAAATGTATGAAAATCGTTTGGATAAAAGGGGGCTTAAGTGGTACACTAAAATAGATAAATTTCTACAAAATTTTCAAGTTAAGACTATTAATGTAGAATAGAAAAAACGGAGGATAAGCGCTTGTCAAAAGAGAATAATGAGGTAAGTGTGGCAAAGAATAAACTTCGCTTTCCGCAGTACACATATATATCAATAATTTTAATAAGTATTATAGTTTGTATTTCTATAGTGCTTGCAGTTGTGTATCTGCCTATAAACAATGCACTAGCA
>CALWKL010000024.1 GCA_944381255.1 uncultured Clostridia bacterium
AAAGAAAGTTATCATTCAATTAATAACATACTTATGCCTTTATAGTAAATTAACCTTTTAGCGTTAAACCATGCTACCAAAGGCTCTCGATAATACCTGTTTCTATAAACAAAGAGTATAATTAAAAAATTATATTTGAAAAAAAAATTAGCATCAAACATCAAGTATGGAAACGCTAGAGTCGTCTACATACCATTTAATTACGAATTATATTGGAATACGATTTAATAAAACTTAGTTACAAAATTAAATTTTAAAATATTAATAAAATTCATATTTTTGCATAATTTTGAGTATAGTTGTTATACAAAATAAAAGATTTTACTACCGATATAAGTAAAATCTTTATAAAAATTCAAATTCCCAATATTTAGAATAAGTCATAAATATTCTTAAATAATTTAAACAATATTAATTTACTTTGATTTATTTATAGTAAAATCATAATATTTTAAGTACTATGCATATGTATTATGCATACTATGCAAGTGCTTCTAGCACGACAGAACCATCAAGCCATGACATTATAAAACTAGCAAGCTTCTTGTTTGTTGAGCTTTCGAAAGCTTCTATTAAGTCGGAAGGTGTTGCAATTTTATACATATTTTTTGCATAAAAATTTTTTAACGCCTTTTGCATTTTGCTTTCACCAATTACATCACTAATACTATCAAACATTAAGACACCCTTGACATATGTCAAATACACATATTCAGTCTCGGTATTATATTTATGAATATTTCTATTCATACTAGTATCTAAATCATCATACACATCTCTATAAACATCACAAAATAATAGATAACTGCTTAATGCTTCACCAAATACTTGTCTACTTGTTTTATTGTATTGCGGATTTTCATCATAAAACAGTGCTGTTGAGTATTCTGCCAACCCCTCGTCAATCCAAGCGTATTCACACTCATTATTACCTACTACTCCATACCACCATTGATGAGCAATCTCGTGAACTATGGTATTCCTATAATCATCTATTTTTTCAATGTCGCTAGCAATATATACAAGCATAGGATATTCCATTCCACCCTGCAAAAAATCTGCCTTTACTACACTTAATTGCTTATAAGGATACTCGCCTATTAAATTATTGAAAGTTGTCAATGCCTCCGAGCACACTTTTAGATTATCTACAGGATTTTCATCATCAAAATAGTAATAATCAACCTTTGTATCACCTACATTTGTTGAAAGTAGTTCAAATTTTTCACTAAATACTAAAGCAAAATCTCTCACTACTTTTGCTGAATACATTCTCGTTGTAGTACTCGCATCAACGCTTTCATCAAGCATTTCTCCCGTACTTGCTAACACTAACTCGCTTGGGTAACTAATTTGTACATTATAATTTGCCACTTCGCTAAAAAAGGGGTCGCCATTGGTAGAGTATCCATCAGTAACAAAGTTTCCATTCTCATAAACGCAGGCAATAGGATACCAGTTACCTAAATTTAAAGTATTCTCTCCATATCCAAATCGATGATTACAATTAGGTATAACTAAATCAAAAGATATTTGCAATGTCGTCCAGTCCCCAGACCTTAGAGTACTGTCAAGCGGAACGGAAAGAATGTTGCTATCTTCCCCTGCTATCTCAAAATTTAACTCTTTGCCATTTTGAACAACTTTTGTAATATTAATAGAGCCCTCACTAAAGCCATTTGGATATGCCTTTTCTTTCTGCACTTCGCTAACTGCAATGTATTTGGTAGCAGATTCCCTAAAAGCATTTGGATATAAGTGAAATTTTAATTCTGGGAAATCAGCAGAACTAGTATTATGGTAGTTTAACTCCATATTAGCACTTAAAGTCTTATTAGCGTAATCAAGAGTAGCTTCTATTGAATAAGTCGAGATATCCCTAGATAATTTATCAGCATCAGGTATATTAGCACAACCAGCAAAAACAAAAGCAACTATAATAAAAGTAAAAATAGTCAAAAATCTGTACTTCATAAAACCGCCTCAATAGTTTTGCTCTACTATATGAGAAAAGCTTTCGGTTTTATAACTTAATTTCCTAAAAAATAGATTTCGCAACTAAGATAATGAAATTGCAAATTATATTATATAAATATATGAATATTTATTCAATTTAATCAAATACAAAATAAGTTTTTAATAATGTGTAATATTAATTTTAATGCATAAATATTACACATTTAGGTTAAAAATGGACGCTACCTTTTTAAAAAATTACCTAATAATTCCCCTACTATAAATACACTACATTAAATTTTTAATCTGCTTTGATATAAAAAGGCTCAATATTTTCCCTCCATGTACTAGGAGTAGACTCTAGCACTACTTCCCTTATATTCATTAAATTTAATTTTCCACATTTATCTATAAATTCGAATATTTCGTCCAAAGTAAATAGCTTAGGTTCACCTGGTGTAGAAATATTAGACCAAGGATTGTTCGTATTATCAACGCCATATTTTAATACTACTCTATCTGCTACTTTGCTATAATCTTCATATAAATTTTTAAATTCATGATGGTCATTATGAAACTCATCAGCATTTATAAAATAATTAAAAAAATAATAATCTGTTACTAAATGTAAAAAATATCCTAATTCGTAATCACTATCAATTTGTCTGCTATGTAAATACCGATATAAATTTACTTTTGCTCGCAACGATTGAGCTAAAGTGACATCATATCCACGCTCTTCCATATCACTAAAATGCGCTAAGCCTTTTTGAACGAAACCCTGTAAGCCCAAAATATCGGGAGCCTTTACTCCCTTTATAAAATCAGCCCTATTTTTTACTTTATAATTTTTTAGATAAGCTTCTCCTATGGCTAAATGTATTACAAAACTTGCCATCTTTCCCTCCAATTTCATTATAGCACCATATTAATCAATATAGCAATTAACTATAGATTTCTCTTTATTTTTACCTTTAACTAAAATAACCAGTTTTAATTTAAATATTTATTTTGTAAAACAACTCATTACAAATTAAATAATTTTACTAGAATAGTTTTAGTTTATTATTCAAATTAATACAAAAAGGAATTTTACAAAAATAATAAAATACCTTTTATGTTTTATCTAGTATAAAAAATTCTAACCTTATATCTAATTTGTCTTGCTAAGCTTTTTGAATTTTCTTGAGTAAGTCTTCAAATTGCTCTACTGTATTAAAGGAAAAATCTTCATAAGTTTTGAACTCAAGAATATCTGCCTTAATATCTGTTTCGTTCAACACATCAAGAAATTCCATTTCATCACCATGTTTATGCACATAATTTCCGTTCTTATCTAAGAGCTTTTCTCTCAGCAAACGCAAGTGCTCTAATAAGTCAACTGCATCAAAATAAAATACACTTAAATCATGGAACCCAGCAGTAATCTCCTCATTAAATTTTGAGAAGCGAGCAACAACTCTACCATTGCCAATTTGCTTTATCTGAACATAAGGCTTTTCTTCGTACACGCACGGAATTAAGTTTATTTTGTCATAATTTTTACTTAAAGACTCAAAAATTTCTTTCCGTTGCAATGAATCTCCCCACATAACAAAACATTTATCTCCAGGCTTTGGCTTTACTATTTCTAGCGCTTGCCAAACACAATCGCCACTTCCTTTACCTGATTCGACTACAATTTTGTTGTCCACATTAAAATATTTTTCGTTCTGGAAAGAACAAACGACAAACACTTTGTCGCAAAACGGAGACATCGCCTCTATATTCATATCAAGGAGAGACACACCATCGACTTTCATCAAAGCTTTGGGTATTTCACTTTTAAAACGTGATTGTCTACCCGCGCAGATTATAAAACCATAAATCATCACAAACCCCCAACAATCAATTTAAGCACAATATTTGCTTCTTTGACATCTTTTACAGAAACTACTTTGCTACATTTTTTTGCAATATTAACATCATTGCCTTCACCTAGTTCATCACCAATAAATAGCGTTTTCTTGTTAGCTAGATTGCAGTGTTCAAAGACAAATGCTTTGTCATTATTAGAACTTAGTATATCCACAGTAGTCCTGCCCATGATGCTAGCCTTGATGCCACTAATATGCTTCAAATTAAAAATCTCCACAAGCAATTTCCTCTCTAAAGTAGACAACGGTTTTATTTTGTAGTTAACAACTCTTTTACCTACAATCTGCAATGGAAGCTCAAATTGTTTTACAATATCTAGGATAGCAGATTTTGCGGATTCATTAATTGCGAATTCTTCAATAAAATCAACAACTCTACATTTATTGAAAAGAGTAGAATTAGCATCAGCCCATATTAGCACATTTACATTTTCTAGTTCTTGACCAAAATTCTCACTTAATTTTTCTTTTATACTTTCAAAAGAATTCCCGCTGACAATCATTGCTCTGTCTGGTAACTTTGTATTGACAATAGTCATATTTTCAAGTGAAATAGATTTTTGCAAATCACTATTATCTCTTGCCCAAATAGTATCATCAAAATCAATTAAAATTTTATCATATGCTGACATATCATCTAAATCGTAATAAATTTGCAAAATCGCTCTTGCATACTTATCACCATCGTGCTTGCCCTTATTGTTGCCCATTGATTTTTCAATAAAATGATGCTTATCATCTTTTTGTCTCAAAGACTGCCTAGCGTCGCTATTAATAAGAATTGAAAAATCATCAAGGCTAAGTCCAGTTTGCTCCATAAACTTGATGAAATCTGTGCTAGAAACCCCAAATGAATCTCCATCTTCTTCATTATTGAGAACCCAAATCTTTTTTGCTTTAGATTGATTTATATATTTATAAAAATCAAGATACTCAATCGTTGGTTGAATTGAACTCCAGAATGTCCCAGTTGAAATTACTAGCAAATCAGCATCTTGTACAAGTTTAATTGCTCGAGGATTAAGCCCTACATGAGTTCTCACGTCATAAATGGTCTTAACAATCTTATCATTTGGGTTATTCCAGAAAACAGTAACCCCCTCATCATCAATTATATGACCAGACTCTGTCTGCGCCTTGATAAAGAGATTGTCAAAAGAATTAAGTACAACAAAGTCATCAATACCCATTTTGTCGCAAAAATGTTTGTTAGTTTGCTCATAACCGATTTCTTTGTACATTTGCGCATATACAATGTTGGATACACTAAAATCTTTGTATTTAAAATCTTTTGCCTTAGTATTTTGGAAAAATCTACTCACAAACGGCTTGTATTCGGGCATCTCCCAACTGTCTAAAAGCGCACAAATCTCATTTTCTTCCTTTCCTTCATCAAAATCATAACGGTTGCCATAAAACTTAACAAGATTAGGATTTGCTTTATCACCATAAATAGATTCGTACATACGGAAATGGTTTTTCCTTATATCAGAAACGCCGAGAGTATCGGTAACTGCACGGCAAACACCTGTCGATTTGCCGTTATCGTAGGCATTGACAATTACAGATATTTCTACATCATCACAATATTTTAATAGTTTATTAAGTCCTTTGATAAGTGAGTCATTCCCTGAGCCACCTGATAAAATTGCTATTTTCATTAGCTATTCTCCTTAATATCTTCTTGTAGTAATTCTTGTTTTAATACCTCTTGATTGTTAAAACTCTCATGATTTGCGGTATCTTTATGGTCAATAGGTGTCCAGGTAAGTTTTTTGGTGAACAACGCAATAATTTGCAATGGAACCATTAGCAAAGCAAAAATTGGCCACAAAAATACTGAAGCTATTTTTACACCCATAGAAACATTTTTGATGCGTTTGCGCTCCTTTATGTAGCAGATAATTGCAGAAAGCATAAGATTAAAATACCCCAAAACTGCGCCAATAGCAAATGAAATTGCCCAATTAGCGAAGACAACTCCAGCATCAAGTCCAAACAACGGAGCGAATGCAAGTAAAATTACATTAATTAATGTGGTAATACAACCTATTAATCCGATAGGCAAAATGGTACTTATAAGACTAGAAGCTGACCACCTAAACCATTTTACCTCTTCGCCTTCAAAGTTTCGAGTTTTTTTAGGGCCAAATATCGTTTTTAAAATTTCACCTAATCTTATCTTACAAACAATCATATTCCCCTTTTCCCAACGAAGACGCTGGCGCAACATAGCCTTTATTGCTGTAGGGTGTTCATCATAGTACATTGCATCATCACAATATACTACCTTAGAACCTTCAATGCTTGCTCTATAGCAAAATCCGTGTCTTCAGACAAAATGACAGTATTCCAACCGTTCTTTACCATTTCAGAACTTACCAAAAAGCCCGAACCAAAAATTCTACCAGAACAGTTTAGAGCCATTCTACCTTTAGATTCAAGAGCACAACTAGCCACATACAGAATACCATAGCACGCAGTAACCCAGTTTGTGCCGAAATTTTTTGCATTGCGGAAAGACATAACTGCACTTTTTTGCTCATTTGCAACAAATGCATCATTCATTTTGTTAAAATATTCACTATCTAACACATTATCAGCATCAAATATGTGATATCCAGCATAATTTTGGATACCGAAATCGTTTTCAATACATTTAAAAACTTCTTTGAGCGCATAACCCTTAGTACGCTCTTGGTCATTATTATATTCGTAAACGACAAGGTGCCCGTCTATCGAATCGCTTTGGCGGGCAACCTCGGCAGTATTGTCTGTACAATTATGCGCAATAACGAAAATGTCCAACTTATCTTGAGGATAATCACATTTTCGAATGCTCTTGATTAAATTACCGATAACCTTTTCTTCATTCCTTGCACAGATTATCACGCCATATTTAAGTTTTTCATCTGCTTTTGGAAAAGTCCTGCGTTTTGCAAATAGTCCCACAATTACTATAATTGCATATTGTAGGGGGAAAATAAAAGTAATTACATTGATTAGCCCCATAATAATGCCAACTATTCCGACATAATCCATTGAAGATACTCCTAAATATAACACGAAAAATTAAGATAATTTAATTATATCAAGAAAAAGTATAGAATACAAGTGAATTGTATATAAATATGCCATTTTATAGGGTTTAACAGCATAAAATGTCGTTTAATTGATTGATTTTATAAAAAATTTATAACATTGGTAGTTTATAAAATTCACTATTAAAATGATTGAAAATAACTAAATTACTTTGCGTATAAAATAAAAGAATAGCTCAATATAAAAAGCTATTCTTTCTGTTTGGTCAGAAACAACTAACCAAAAAAGTTTAGAATAAAATAATTAACGCTTACTAAACTGTACTGCTCTACGAGCCTTGTGGAGACCGTATTTTTTACGCTCCTTCATACGAGGGTCACGAGTGAGCAATCCAGCAGACTTCAACACTTGCTTAAATTCTTCGTTTTCCTTTACCAAAGCGCGTGCGATACCATGTCTAATAGCACCAGCTTGGCCACCAAGTCCACCACCATTGACTGTTACGAATATATCGTACTTGTCTACAGTGTTGGTCAATACTAAAGGTTGACGAACGATTAACTTTAAAGTTGCTAAACCAAAATATTGGTCAATATCAACTTTGTTGATAGTAATCTTACCTTTACCGGCAACAATACGAACTCTAGCAACTGATGACTTACGGCGTCCAGTTGCGTGGGTATATGTGTTAGCTACTTTCTTTGCTACCATAATTATCTACCTCCTGCAATTTGTAATACAATAGGATTTTGAGCCTGATGCTCGTGCTCTGGACCCTTGTAAGTGCGTAATTTCTTGAGCATTTGCTTGCCCAATGCATTCTTAGGCATCATACCTTTTACGGCACGCTGTACTACAAAATCGCTACGCTCTTGCATCAATTTGCTATAAGCGATCTCTCTGTCGCCACCTGGGTAAAGAGTGTGATACTTGTAAGTCTTTTGATTGATCTTGTTACCAGTCAAAATAACTTTATCACAATTAATTACTATAACGTGGTCGCCCATATCAGCATGTGGAGTGTATGTTGGTTTGTTCTTGCCACGCAAAATTGCAGCAACTTGACTAGCCAAACGCCCCAATGGGATATCGGTCGCATCAATTACCCACCACTTACTATCGGTATTTGCTTTGGTTGGCATAAAAGTCTTCATAATGAGTTTTCCTCCGAAAAAATCAATATAATATACATCTACCAAGCATTAGATGAGGGGCTAATTCACTAATAATCTTATAGATTTAATTATTTTACTATAATTAGTGTATTTTGTCAATACATTTATGATATTTTCTGGTACAATATTTCTCGTAAATTTATAGAAAAAATTAATAGCGCACTTCACTCAATACAAGACCCCGTGCAGGCGCAGTATCTCCTGCTCTAGACCTATCTAAACTATTTAGTATATCGGTTAGATTTGCAATATCTATTTTACCCTGACCTACTTCTATGATTGTGCCTGCAAGGATACGTACCATATTATATAAAAATCCATCTCCAGTTACGCGCAAACAATAACCAGTATTAGAGCGCTCTAGGTCTATATCAAAAATGGTACGGACTGTAGTTGAAGTATTATTCTTTGCATTGCAAAAGCCCGCAAAATCATGAGTTCCAAGGAAAACTTTACAAGCCTGTCTAGCAATTTCATAATCAAATGGAGAATTTATCCTAGTAGAAAGTGCATCATAGTATGGCAAAGCAATAGGACTTTCATAAAAATGATACTCGTAAGTCTTGCTCTTTACATCGTATCGAGCATGGAAATCAGGAGCCACCTCTTTACTAGAAAGCACTCTAATATCAGGAGGCAAATGGGTATTAATTGCCTTATAAATTGTATCTGGATTGATACGAGTATCTACATCAAAATGCGCCATCAATCCCAAAGCGCTTACTCCAGCATCTGTCCTACTACAACCCTCTAATTCGACATCGGTACCACAGACCATACGGATAGCACGAGTAACCTCGCCTTGAATAGTGGTAGCATTTGGTTGAATTTGCCAGCCAGAATAATTGGTGCCAACAAACTGTATTTTAATCAAAATTCTCTTCATCTTACCTACTCTCTAATACTAATACATAACAAATTAATTTAAGCAAATTATAACATCAAAAGCATCAATCGTCAAGGCTTTGTAAATGCGCATCTTACTAAAAAGGAAATGAGATGTTTTACTGTAATTATATTGAACTTAAAAATTTATAATTTTCTAAAAAATTTTCTTTTTTTTGTCATAACAAAGATTAGACAAGATTTTTGCAAGATGATATAATAAATTAAATATATCTTGGAGGCAAATTAAGTGAAAAAATTAACAACAGATGGCAATACAGCAGCAGCAATGGCTAGCTACGCAACTAACGAAATAGCAATTATCTACCCCATTACCCCTAGTTCTCCTATGGCGGAGATTTGCGATGAATGGGCTAGTGCAGGCAAACTAAATATTTTTGGCAAGCCTATGAAAGTAGTAGAAATGCAGAGCGAAGGAGGAGCCGCAGGGGCTTTGCATGGGAGCCTACTCGCTGGCGCTTTGACCACTACATTTACTGCAAGTCAAGGCTTACTCCTTATGATACCTAATATGTACAAAATCGCAGGAGAGCAATTACCTTGTGTATTCAATGTCGCTGCTAGAAGTCTTGCTACACACGCATTATCAATCTTTGGAGACCACAGCGATGTAATGGCTTGTAGACAGACAGGCTTTAGCATGATAGCAAGTCGAAATGTGCAAGAATGCTACGACCTAGGTATCATTAGTATGATAACCTCATTAAACTCTAGCCTACCAGTATTACACTTTTTTGATGGTTTCCGTACTTCGCATGAAATAAATAAAATAAGTGTATTGGAAGATAGAGAAATCGCTAGATTGATTCCTATGGACAAAGTTGCTGAATTTAGAGCGCGTGCGCTCAACCCTAATATGCCAAAGCAGATGGGTACAGCACAAAACCCTGATGTTTATTTTCAAAACAGAGAGGCTGGCGAAAAATTTTACCGTAGTGTCCCTCAAAAATTTAGCGAGGCATGTGCAGCATATTACGCAATAACTGGTAGATATTATGCTCCGTTTACTTACTACGGTGCAAAAAATGCTGAAAATATAGTAGTAACTATGTGTAGTAGTACAGAAACTTTGGAGCGAGTAATCGATGATTTTAATAAGCACAGTGATAGCAAGGCAGGATTGGTAATAGTTACCCTTTATCGCCCTTTTGCTACAGCGGAATTTATCAAAATATTGCCTAATTCTACCAAGATTATTACTGTCCTCGACCGTACCAAAGAAGGAGGCTCTGCAGGAGAACCACTCTACCTCGATGTATGTGCTAGCCTAAGAGAACACTTTGTAAATATCCCTGTATTGTCTGGAATATATGGACTGGGAGGTAAAGATTTTACCCCAAGTTGTGCAATGGCAGTCCTTCAAAATATGATTAATACTCGTAAAAATCACTTTACAGTAGGTATAATAGATGATGTTACTCACACAAGCCTACCTTTACCTAATTATTCCCTACCAAATAAATGTACTCAGTGTCTATTCTATGGGTTAGGAAGCGATGGAACAGTAAGCGCAAATAAGAATAGTATCAAAATAATTGGCGACAATACCGATTTAAATGCACAAGGTTATTTTGTATATGATAGTAAAAAAAGCGGAAGTGTAACAATATCGCACTTGCGCTTTGGTAAAGAACCTATTACCGCCCCATATGAGATTGATATGGCAGATTTTCTTGCATGTCATAACGCTCGCTACATCGGCAAATATGATTTTTTACCAAAACTCAAAGATAACGGAACATTGCTACTCAACTGTGATTGGACAGTAGACGAGCTGGAGCAAAAACTGCCAGCGAATTTTAAGCGTGAACTCGCTAGTAGGAATATAAAATTTTACATTATAGATGCACAAAAAATCGCAAATGAATTGGGCTTGCGTGGGAAAATTAACACAATTATGCAATCTGCTTTCTTCAAATTAGCTAATATAATTCCATACGAAGATGCTGTGCAGGCGATGAAAATAGCCGCTAAAAAATCATATGGCAAGGCTGGTGATGCTGTAGTAGAGCAAAATTATCGAGCTATTGACGAAGGTGGGAAGAGCCTAGTAGAAGTGCATATTCCTGCAAAATGGCTACATGCAGAAAATGAAATTACGACCGAATACACTCAAGAAAAGAGTGATTTTGCAAACAAGGTAATGGCACCTATTGCAAAACTTAATGGAGATAGTTTGCCTTGTAGCGTATTCAATCCTGACGGCCATATTCCTACAGATACTGCCAAATTTGAAAAGCGTGGTATAGCGCCTACTATACCTTGCTGGTTAAAGGAAAACTGTATTCAATGAAATATGTGTAGCTTTGTTTGCCCACATGGCGCGATTAAACCAGTATTAATAGATGCAGACACACCTACACCTGATGGATTTGAATGCATACCAGCCACAGGTTATCCTAACAAAAAATTTCGTATTCAAATTAGCCCATTAGACTGTACAGGTTGTGGTAGTTGTGCCAATGTGTGCCCTGCCAAGACAAAAGCCTTGCAAATGCGTGATGGAGAGCAACAGATACAATCACAACGCAAAAACTACGATTTCGCTAGCAAAATTGAAGTTGCACCAGAAGATTATAACAAATTTACCGTAAAGGGTAGTCAATTTGCCCCTACTTTGTTCCAATTTAGTGGTGCATGTGCAGGTTGTGGTGAAACACCATATATTAAATTAGCCACTCAATTATTTGGAGACAAAATGGTAATTGCGAATGCCACTGGCTGTTCTAGTATCTATGGAGGTAGTTATCCTAGTTGCCCTTACTCTGTAAATAATGCAGGACACGGCCCTGCTTGGGCTAATAGCCTTTTTGAAGACAATGCCGAATTTGGTTTGGGAATGCGTATAGCGCTAGACAATACTAGAGAAAAACTTGCATTATCACTTAACGAATTAGCTCAAAAATTTCCTCAAATTGCACCAATTGTAGAGCAATGGCAACAGACTAGCGACTTAGATGCGAGCAAGCAAATAAGCAATAAATTATGCAATGCACTCGAGGACTTATTAGAAAAAGGCAATATCGACAAATCAGACAAACAAGCTATCCAAGATATTTTGTCAAAAGAAAATGACCTCAATCAAAAAACTGTTTGGATTATAGGTGGAGATGGTTGGGCATATGATATAGGATATGGTGGCCTTGACCATGTGTTGGCTAGTGGTAAGAATGTAAATATATTAGTGCTTGATAGCCAGGTTTATTCTAATACTGGCGGACAAGCGAGCAAAGCTACACCTGCCGGTGCTGTAACGAAATTTGCAGACAGTGGTAAAAAGACTAGCAAGAAGAATTTAGGTCTAATAGCCCTCTGCTATCCTGAAGTCTATGTGGCTCAAATTGCTATGGGTGCTAATATGAACCAGGCACTAACTGCTATCAAAGAAGCCCAAGAATACAACGGTGTATCTATAATCATAGCATATTCTACCTGTATAAATCATGGTATAGATATGTCTCAAGGTATGCTAATTATGCGTGAAGCAGTACAATCTGGGTATTGGCATTTATTTAGATATAACCCAATGACACACAAATTAATATTAGACAGTGGCGAACCAACAATGGATTATATCGAATTTGCAAAAAAACAGCGCAGGTTTGCAAATCTATACAAAAAGAATCCAGCAGAAGCCGATGCTCTTTTAGAGAAAGCAAAACAAAATAGTTTGGCACTTCGTGAAAGACTAAAGAAAATTCAAGAAGAAAATTAATAAAAACACGACTACTTAAGTCGTGTTTTTACTTTATATATTGCAAAAATTATTTTTTATCATCGTCATCATCATCGTCATCATCATCGTCATCGTCATCGTCATCGTCGTCATCATCATCATCGTCGTCGTCTTCGTCATCGTCATCGTCGTCATCAAAATCATCATCATAGTCATCATCGTAATCAAAGTCATCTTCAAAGTCATCTTTGTACTCTTCTTCTTCCTCAT
>CALWKL010000025.1 GCA_944381255.1 uncultured Clostridia bacterium
ATACTGCTTCTTTGCATTAGCGAGCGACTTTATCTGCGCTATCAATTCAAAATCACTGCCTATTGACATACCACACTGACTACTCAAGACATTGTAAAATAATCCTTCTTTTGGGACTAAATTATAAGTGATTTTACCATTTCCCATTTCAATACTTGATAATACTATTGGTTCAAAATGTTCACTGTTTTCGAATAACACTGCACCTTTATCAAAGTCGCCAATTTTAATAACGTCAGCCCCTACTCGAGTTACTTCGGAAGCAATCTCACCGATAATTTTGTCTTCGAAAGGCAACGCTGTCAACCATTGAGGCATATTCATCTCAATACCGACAAAAGGAAATTCTTGCAAAATTTTTTCAAAAATAGTTACGACATCTTTCTGATTAAGTTGAGCTACATTTATAGCAACTGCGCTAACCTTGTACTTCTGTTCTAGCGCATTAACCATTTCGACAGTAGAAGCCTGCTTTGGATGTGTAGAATTTACTACCACGACAAAGGGCTTGTTGTACTGCCTTAACTCGTATACTAGTTTATCTACCGCTGGAGCAAAGTTTTCACTAGCTATCTCGCCGAAACTACCATCAGAAGTCAGTAAAACTGCTACCGTACTATGTTCTGCGACCACTTTCCTTGTACCAATTTCTGCAGATTTTTCAAAAGTCATAGGTTCAGGATCCCATGGAGTCTTGACCATACGTGCTTTACCATCTTGTAGATGACCTTGCGCACCGTTGACAAGATACCCCACACAGTCTATCAAGCGAACATTTGCTGATATATTGTTTCCCAAATCTACATGCACTGCTTCTGCTGGCACAAATTTGGGCTGAGTGGTCATAATGGTATTACCATCTGCACTCTGAGGTAATTCGTCTAATGCGCAAGCACGCATATTCTCACTACTAATATTGGGTAAAATAAATTGCTCAGTAAATTTTGTAATAAAAGTGGATTTTCCCACACGCACAGGCCCCACTACCCCAACATAGAGGTCTCCATTAGTGCGAGTGGCAATGTCATGATAAATATTATAAGGGTTCATAACCTACTCCTTTTTGGATTGTTCCCCATATAATTATGCGAGCAATTTTATCTATATGACAAAAATAAAAGACAGTGTTCAAAAGAACAACTGTCTAATTTTTAGTTTATTCACTTTCACTTGATTCTGAAACGTAATCAGCTTCCAACAATTTACCAACAAAGTGTGTATATGCACTACTATCAGTTATTGAAGTTTGAATACCATAATCTACATAGTGCATGTAATAATTCTCTGAATATTGTACAAAGAAGTAAACTTTATCTCCATTTACACTAAAGTTGTTGACAATATCACCTTTTGCTGTAACTCCACTAGGTATCAAAGCCTCTCTAGACTGATTAGGCTCGGTATACTTAATCTTATATAGGCTACTGTCTGCTAGATAGTACACATATTCACCTTGAACACACAAAATATTAGATATAATATTACTATCAATTACTTGAGTGGCAGAATTAGCAGATGCTAACTTATAATATGTGTTCGTACCGTCTGTATATAGGATACCCATCTCTTGAGTTGGGTCAGTAAGAGCGTAAGCAGTAATATCAGCATTATCTCCTACACTTTGATTACTTATAATTGTCTCGTTGTTAGATGTATCCAAAGCATATACTTTGGCAGAAAATCCTGGCTGAAGTGAGATAGTCTTGGTGTAATACAATTTATTACCGTTAGTTCCCTTAATCTCATACTTTTCACCAGTACTACTAAATACTTCGGTAGTTATCTTATCTGCCAAATTATATCTTTTGAGTATAGTTGTGTTGTCATCATCTTCTACAGTTGTAGTAAAGTAAATAGATTTATCAATCTCTTTTACCGAAATATCACTCCTTGGGTAATATGGCATACTAGCGCTAGATACATCGTTAGAGATGTGATTTACTTGATAATTGCTACCATTGATAAATACAATACTCAAATGATTGCCATCAAGTATAGTCATATAAACGGTCTCTCCTACTTGATGCATTGTCCAAGTAACATTTGCAGTCTCGCTCTCACTAGAGTAAACCAAATCATTACCACCAGAACGGTCAAGACTTACACGATAAATGTGCAAATAGTCAGACATGATAGTACCACTACCATCACGCAAATTGTTAGGAGTGGCATAATAAAGGTAGTCGCCAAAGATAAATAACTTGGTATATTCAAAACCTGCTACCAATGGTACTAAAATATCAATATTCTGTAAACTTTGAGTCTTGTCAAAAATTTCCTCTCCGTCTTCATCATATTGCTTTTCGGCTTCAGTAACACGACCTTCGCTGTCTAGCTTAACCCTATAAATAGCAGATTGGTCTACATTGCCATAATGATTGCTATCTCCTATATCACTAGTGTTGCGATATCCATTGACAAAATATAGATAATCGCCTTTTTGAACAGCTAGACTACCATTGCCACTTACCACATCATCAGCTGATGGTCCATCGCTTAGACGACTCAAGCCACAACCAGCAAATAGCAAAGCCACGCAACCTAATGTCGCAAGCAAAAGTGCAAGCTTGATAAAAGTTTTATTAAAAATTCTCGAAATAGACATACAAGCATATCTCCTTATACAACACAAATGAAAAATTGTTATCATATATTAGCATTAATTGAAGTTTTAGTCAATTATTTAGAGTAAATTAAAAGGAAAATATTATGAAAAGATTTGTTGAACACGAGGAACAAGTACATATTTTATCCTCGCCTATTGTCGAAGAACAGCAATCAAAAGGCTTGGATATAACTAAATTATTGCAAATTTTACCTAAATTAAACCTAAAATCACTCTTTCCCAACACTAAGCAACAGGTTCCCTCCCCTCAGCCAGAAAACTACCAGCCAACCGTAAATTTTATGGCAAATTACAACAAAGCTACAGCAATAGATGCAATAGAAAGGCATAAGGAAAGCGTAAAAAGATTACATAATAGTTAAAAAAGTGATTTAAATCAAAAACACCCTTATTAAAAAGAGTGTTTTTTATTAAAAATAATTTACAAACTAAATATTAGATTCAAAACTACAGGCGAATATTTTCCCCTGTTTCTGCACTTTGATACATTACCCAATAACCTGCACCATCTGGCTCGGATAATTTGAGAGGCAACCATTGACAGTAATCTACAAGACTCTCTGGTGGCGCTGTAGCCCTAGAAGAAGCAGGAATTCCATAACAAAGATGAGTAACTACTTCGCCATCAAATAATTTGCCTAAAATATAATGCTGAGTATCATCTGGAGCATAATTTACCTTTATCCACTCAGTATTAGCAACCAAATCTTCCAACTCTCGAAAATGTGGGAATTTAGCGAATAATTCATCGAGTTGAGGTTGTATAAGCGAATAAAAGTTGCCTGTAGGCTCAGGATACTCCTCCTCTACTTCATCTGTTTTCCTTTGACTCAAATTATCATCATTTTCTTCCTGTTGTATGGCAGGATTACTGATAGAATCGTCCAATTCTCGTTCAATGATTTCATCTAATTCTTTATCAGATAATTCATCAAAGAGAGCAGAATAGTCAGGGCTAATAGTAGCACTGTGCGCCATGGCAAGTGGACTAACCACGCCATCTATATTAGTTGCCAAAAGCAAGGTTATATCATCATCATTTGTGACACCAGATATACGAAAGTCATAATTTTGTGGTGTGTCTATATCGGAAAACAGAAATTTTTTATCCCCTACTTTTACCACCATATCTATAGGTAAAAGTTCATCTCGTATATTGAATACTTTGATATTTCCAGACAAACTATCCCCGCCTGAAAATGTGGCAAGCCCACGGATAGGCTTGGAATTCATATTATTGTATTCAGGCAATTGATTGACTATCAAATTTTTTGTAATCATATTTACTCCTACAATTTTGTTATAAATTATATATTATAGGAGTGTCAAAAAGTTGACAAAAAAATGACTAAATATGCACTTGTTTGCCCCTTTATGTAATAAAAACTAATTTTGTAAATTCTCTATTTCTTGAGATAGTGCTACAAATTGATTTTTATCCAATTTTTCCGCTCTAATGTCTAATGGCAAATTTAATTTAGTTAGCACCCTATAGGCTTCCTCTCTAGATAACTTAAGACCTTCTATCAAGTTATTTACCAAAGTTTTACGGCGCATAGCAAAGCACGCCTTTACTACTTTTGCAATGCTTATAATAGGCAAACTTGTCGGCTGTATTTCTATATTTAAAATCGCACTATCGACATTTGGCATAGGTGTAAACATTTGGCGTGGCACATCACGAGTCTTTGTAACACGACCATATAGGCTCAAGATTACTGTAAGCGCACCATAATCTTTTCCCCCTGGCATCGCTGTAATCCTATCGACCAATTCCTTTTGAAGCATTACTGTAATACTTTGGATAGGCAAGCCACTCTCTATTAGATAAAAAATTATTGGACTAGAAATATAATATGGTAAATTAGCGACTACTTTAAATGGCTTCCCGCCAAATTTTGCCATAATTTCCTCAGTTGGAATGCGCAAGATATCACCAAAGACAAATTCTATGTTCGCTGTATTTGCAAATTTTGTCAACAAAAATTCACGCAAAGTATAGTCAATCTCTACACTCACAACTTTACCTTTGGTAACAACAGCACAAATTTGAGTAGTAAGTGCACCTGCACCTGCACCAATTTCTAGTACATTATCATTATCCTGAACCTTCGCATCAGCGACAATTGCTCGCAACAAATTGGTATCTTTTAAAAAATTTTGCCCAAATTTTTTCTTAAACTTAAATTCATTAGGCAAATTAATTTTATTTTCTTTATTCATTATTATCCTTCATTTTATCAAAAAATTTATAAGCATTCTGTGTAGTCGCTTCTGCCACTTGGCTAAGAGACAAGCCTTTTAATTCTGCTACCTTCTCTGCTACTAATTCGGTATACTCTGGGCGATTAATTTTACCACGGTATGGCTCAGGAGCGAGATATGGCGCATCAGTCTCTACCATTAGTCTATCCATAGGTATAGCCATCACAGCCTCTCTCAAATCAGCACGAGGTTTGAAAGTAATGAGTCCTGTTACCGAAATCATCAAATCGTGGTCGAGCACTCTAAGTGCAGTATCTTTGTCACCATCGAAGCAATGCACTACCCCACTTTTAAAGCGATGGCGATTGTCCTTTAGCCAGTCTAAGAAATCATCAAAAGCATCACGCACGTGAAAAATTACTGGCAAATTATACTCACTAGCAATATCAATTTGCTTATTGAGTACAGCGAATTGCTCTGCACGATTATCCATACCATAATGGTAGTCTAAGCCAATTTCTCCTATTGCTACGACCTTAGTATCTCCTGCATTTTTTCTCAAAAAAGCATCACACATAGCATTATACTCTATGCAATTTTCTGGGTGAATACCTATCGCACAAAAAACTTTGGGTTGGCTACGCGCTAGTCCTAAAGCAGTGATACTACTTTCTAGCGAAAAACTTGGACAAATTACCTTTTGCACAACCCCTGTCTCTAGATTTTGTAAAATTTCTGGTAAAATATCAGCCATTCTCTCTACATTGATATGTGAATGTGTATCTATTAACATAATTCTCTCCTAACTTAGGTTTATTTTATCAAGTTTTATCTAAATAGTAAAGTTTTTTCATAAAAAACTACACAAATTCATATGGTATCATATGAAAAAAATTTGGTTTTTTATGGTTCTATCCAGCATAGTTACGCTTATTTTTGTCAACCCAGAAGATTGTATAAATGCAATGATGAATGCTGGTAGTGATGCAGTAGCATTGACTATCAAATTATTAGGTATATATGCTGTATGGTTAGGCATCATAGCCTTAGTCGATGCCACTGGTCTATCCAATAAAATTGCAAATTTACTAGACCCTGTGATAGATTGGTTGTTCGGTCGCACAGATAGTGAAACAAAAAAATATCTAGCCTTGAATATGTCTGCCAATCTCTTAGGGTTGGGCAACGCCTGTACCCCTACTGGACTAAAAGCCATGGAGGGCCTTGACAGGCAAAACAACTCGCTCACAGCTTCGACCGCTATGATAATGCTAGTAGTAATCAATGCTACCAGTATCCAACTCATTCCTACCACAGTTATTGGACTAAGACAGCAATACGGTTCAACTAGCAGTAGTGATATAATTGTGCCCACCTTGATTGCCACAATCATAAGCACAGTCCTTGCAGTATTCCTAGTCAAATTATGCGCAAAAATCAAGGAGCGCCTAAAGAGATGAATATCAGTGTATATATTACCCCTGTACTCCTTGTCTTGTTGCTACTATACTGCGCAAAAAAGAGAGTCAATGCGTATGGGACTTTTGCCAATGGCGCAAAGGACGCAATCAAACTTTGCCTTGATGTATTGCCATTTTTAGTAACGATTTTTGTAGCGATACAACTATTCAAAATTAGTGGATTGACTAGCCTGCTAGCGAATTTTTTGAGTCCGATAATGAATACTATCCAAATACCTAGCGAACTTACTGAACTTATGCTTATACGCCCCTTTAGTGGTAGCGGCAGTCTTGCATTGCTAGAAGATATTTTTTCTACCTATGGCGCAGATAGTTATATCGCAAGGTGCGCTAGTGTAATTATGGGCAGTAGTGAGACAATATTTTATGTAGCGACTATATATCCAAGCCAGACAAAAGCAAAAAGGCTAGTGTATGCAATACCTGTGGCACTAGTGTGCAACATTTTTTCTGCAATAATTGCTTGTATCGTATGTAGATTTTGCTAAGCAAAATATAATGGTTACTTTCTCCACTCTGCTAATTTAAAATCTTCGCCATGCCCAGGGTGTACCATAGTGCTACTAGGTAAATTTTCAAGTTTTTCTAAAGTATTTACGAGTTCTCTCCTGTCCCCTGTGGGTAGGTCGTACCTTCCAAAAGAATTACCTGCAAACATTACATCGCCCACAAATAAATTTTGGTCTTTATATATACTAATTGAACAATTTGTGTGGCCTGGGGTATCTATTACCTCCCAAATTTCATCACACAGAATTATTTTGTTGTCTTGAGGAAATTCTGCTAAATTTTTGGGAATGATAATTTCTAGTGGTTTGTCGTTTAACATACAAGAGTAATTAATGCTACTTGACTGCAAATTTTGATAACATTTTCTACTCAAAACTATAGGAATATCGCTTTCAATAAAATCTTGAATTTTCTCGACATGGTCAAAATGACAATGAGTTACTATTACTTTGTCTAATATAAGTTCATTTCCCGTAGTCCTATCTTGATTAGGTAGTAAAAAATCGCCCAAGACTTCTCGTATTTGTACTAAACTATGACTAGGGTCAACGACACAAAACTTTCCATTCGATATAATAATAAAAGTGTTACTTATAGGTCCTAAAGAGGTCTCTTTGCCCTCTATTTTTTTTATTTCCATATATTTACCTCAAAAAAATTTTATCAAAAATATATAATTTATGCAATTGTTTTGATAGACTAAATTTCGCTTTTGGGGTATAATTAGATTTAGTACTTTACAATAAATAGGAGTGAAAAATGAATAAAGATTTATTTACCTTAATGCACCCAAATAGTGTAGCAATCATAGGAGCGTCTGCCAAACCTGGTAGCGTAGGTAACGAATTAATACTGCGTGCTACAGAAGCAAGATTTACTGGTAGGCTGGTGGCTATCAATCCAAAAAACGATGAGATAAATGGCGTACCTTGTTATCCAAATATCGCTAGTGTACCTTTTAAAGTGGATACGGCTATAATTGCTGTCCCTGCTGCTGGGGTTTTGCAAGTACTAGAGGAGTGCCATGCCTCTGGTTGTAATCATGCAGTCATTATCTCTAGTGGTTTTAAAGAAGTCGGCGATGCTGGTCGTGCACTAGAGCAACAAATAGCAGATTTTGCTAATATGAATGATATGACTGTAGTCGGTCCAAACTGCTTAGGTATCATAAACACTGCGACAGAATATTCACTAAACGCATGTTTTGCCCCATTACAACCTATGCGTGGTTCGGTAGGTTTTGCGACACAATCAGGAGCTCTCGCTAGTGGTATTATTAATGTATTGCCTAATTTACGCATCGGCTTATCCCAAATGATTTCACTTGGCAATCAATGTCAAATTAATAGCATTGATGTATTAAGATGCTGGGAAAATGATGACTCAATAAAGGTAATATTGCTATACCTAGAATCAATTCCAAATGAAAAGGAATTTAGAGAAGTCGCTAGTAGAATATCACTCAAAAAGCCAATACTTGTCATCAAATCTGGTAGGTCTGAGCGAGGGGCAAGGGCTTCGGTATCGCACACAGGTAGCCTCGCTGGAGATGATACAACTGTATCAGGAATGTTGGCATCTAGTGGCGTAATTCGCGAACTTGACCTTAGAGAATTATTTGACACTGCCCAAGTACTCAGTAAGTGTCCTCTCCCAAAAGGAGAAAATCTAGCTATTATTACCAACGCAGGTGGCCCTGGAATTATGGCTACCGACACTGCAAGCGATTATTCAATCACTATAGCAAACCTTACTGACGATACAAAGCAAAAATTACGCAGTGTACTCTCTCCTCAAGCCAGTGTAGCAAACCCAGTAGATGTAGTAGCCAGTGCTACAGCAGAACAGTATTCTGCTAGTGCAAAGATACTATTAGATGCCCCTGAAGTAGATATGCTGTTGGTAATTTATCTATATATCACAGGTAAAAATGATATACGCATTATGAAAGAACTAGAGGAATTGAAAAAATCTCACCCTACAAAGCCAATCGTAGCTATGCTACTCACTACCCCAAACTTCAATAATGAATTAGATGCAGAATTGCCTAACTGCTCTATCCCTACATTTAGTTACATTGCAGATGCTATGCATGGTCTGTCTAGACTAATAGAGCGCAAACACTTTATCGAGGACAAACAGTCAGAGCGAGTATATAATCTAAACATTGACTCAAGCAAGACAAAAGCCATATTAGATTCTGCAAAAAGAGATGGTATTAAACAATTAACCACGCTTCAAAGTCTACAAATTTTTGCTAATTATAACTTACCTACACCAAAATTTGGTAATGCTCAAAGTCTAAACGATGCCAAAAAAATTGCCAAGGAAATCGGCTACCCAGTAGTACTCAAAATGTCTAGCAAGACTGTAACACACAAGTCAGATATTGGTGGCGTGGTTACTAATATAAAGACGGAAGAAGAACTCGCAGAACACTGGAATAGGCTCATGGATAGATTGCGCGAAGCTAATGTTATCGATACGCTAGACGGAATAGTAGTTATGCAACAAATTAGAGGAGCCAATCGTGAACTTGTCGCTGGTATAGTAGAAAAAAATGGTACTCACCAAATGATGTTTGGCCTAGGAGGAATATTTGTAGAAGCTCTACACGAAGTGGCTTTTCGCCCTTGCCCTCTTACCTATTTAGACGCAGTCAGCTTACTCAATAGTACAAAAGCAAAAAATATAATCGGAGCACTAAGAGGTAATTTGGCAGCAGACCCTCAAGAGATTATCCTTACCCTACTACGACTTAGCCAATTAGTGAGTGATTTCCCAGAAATCAAAGAAATTGATGCTAACCCTCTTATGATTAATGACAAAGGCGAACTTTTTGTCGTAGATGCTCGAATTGTGCTATAAAATAATTTCACCCTATTGTTGGGTGATTTTATTTTACTTTTTTGTTAAATTTTTGTATAATTACTGGAGATGACTGGAGGCTTAAACAGAAAAATAGCCCTCAGACTCTTATAAGGAGGATTATGTAATGCAAAAATACTTTATTGCTTATGGTACCAATATAAAAGCTGATGAATTAGCCAAGAGTTTCCCTGAAGCAAAAATTATTAGTTATGGTTATGTAAAAAACTATACGCTAGAATTTGTAGGCTACAATGGACACGCCATAGCAGTTGCTGTAAAAAAGCGAGGCGAAAGACTGCCTGTAGCTATTTGGGACTTTCCCAAAGAAATGCGCTACACTTTATCTAACTTCGAACCCTTCCCTTATCTATATGAGCGCAAATCAGTTACAGCACATGTAGGTAAGATTCGTATGCGTGGCGAGATTTATGTAACAAGGCAACAACTAAACTATGGTAAGCCTAGTCCTGAATATCTCCAAACTCTACGTGAAGCATATAGCGAGGCTGGATTTGACCCTCGCCTAATAGATATTGCGTTATCTAGGCAACCTGATAGCGACCAAACGCCAGTAAAATAATGAGGTAAATATGCGTATTGAATACCCTGATTATGATAATTGTTGTGTAAATATTATCTGCTCTATTCAAAAATTTTTTGGTATCACCCCACAGCACACTACTCTACCTATAGTAGATGCAGAGTTATCAAAGGACTACAAAAATATTGTAGTCTTACTTCTTGATGGCTTGGGACAAAAAATTTTGCAAGATACCTTACCACCTACTGCTTTTTTGCGGAAAAATTTTGTACAAGAGTTAAGTGCCGTATATCCTAGTAGCACAGTACCTGCAACAGTAAGTATAAAGACTGGTCTTACCCCAGCAGAGCATGCTTGGTGGGGACACTTCTTGTATTTTAAAAATTTAGGTCAGACTATAAATGTATATACAAATAATGATGCATTTAGTCGAAAACAAGTTACCAAACCTGATGCTGCACATTATGATATTCCCTACCTTAATTTTTTAGATCAGATAGCAGAGAAAAATCCAGAAGTACACGCTTATACCGTTTGTCCAGCAAAAGCTCGAGATAATTTTGGAGTATCACAAGTAATCTGCAATGATTACTCTGAGATATGTGAATATGTGCATTCCTTGTGTGAATTGGACGGCAAACGCGTAATATATGCTTATTATGACCAGCCAGATATTGAGATGCATCATTATGGATACAATCACGCACAAGCGAATAAATTAATTAATGACTTAAACTACCAGACAGAATATTTATGCCAAAACACGCCAGACACACTATTCTTAATTACTGCCGACCATGGTCAGACTCTATTAAAAGAAGTTCGGGATATTACTCTCTACCCAGATTTTTGTGATACCTTATATATGATGCCTACAGGTTGCTCCCGTGCAATGAGTTTCGTTGTAAAATCTGACAGACACAAAGAATTTGAAAAACTTTTTAAAAAATATTTCTCTGATAAATTTATATTATTTAGCAAAAATGATATAAAGAAAAACAACCTTCTAGGTACTGGCAAGTGGCATACCGAACTAGATAATCTCTTAGGCGACTACCTAATTTGCGCCACAAGCGACTGCTCTCTTCAATATTCCACTATCTATGGCTCACCTGCAAAAGAGCCAATAGGCATACATGGTGGATTAACCAGTGAAGAGATGCGTGTGCCTCTCATAATGTTCGGCGGAAAAAACAGTTCACGATAAAAAAGATTAAAGTCTTAATAACAAAAGTCAATATAAACTACTTATTTTATCAACTAATAAAAAGGAATTTAATTTAGTTTATAAAATTCCTTTTTTATTTTTATTAAGCAAATGTTTAACCCACTTTATAGAGCACTTTGTAACTAAAAAATCCCTTAGTGTTAGTCAGTATGGTTCTTAAAAAAGACGCCCCAAGAAATACATCTATTTGGTATGTATATTTTAACTTTTGTCTGTTTTAAAGGAAAGTTAGCAATATTGACTTTGCTTTATTTTTAGTGTAATATATTATAAAAATAACTTTGAGGTGTAAATATGAAATATGAAAATGATATTTTTTCAATTGAATATGACAGACACGATGAAGAATTTATAAAACTATTAATTGAAAGTTTAGAGCAGAAAAGCAAACCAATAATGAATTTTTTTGAAATTGATAAGTTATCTAAAAAATTTCAAGTAATAATTTACCACAATTTACAAGATTTTATAAATTTAATTACAGAAAATGGAGAAAAACCACAACAATACGCACCATGGATTGTCGCAAGTGCAAAAGATGGTAACATAAATATTTTAAGCTTAGATTTGTATAAAAAAGCAGAAGGGCACGAAAATTGCGATATGAGACACTACTTAAAGACTCTAGTACACGAATTTGTACATGTCTGCCATCATGAAATAATATTGGATAAAAAAATTAGGCCACCATTATTGATGGAGGGTATAGCCACTCAGCTTGCAGGACAACCTTATAAAGTAAGCCATATTGATTGCAAGGCTGAGGACTTAATAAGAAACTTTTATGATACTGCAAATTGTTATGAATATTCGAATTCAATAATGGGCTATCTATTAAATACAAAAAGTCATGATGAAGTTTTAGATATACTGCGTGAACCACACAAAGTAGATGTTGCAGAACTTATAGAGCAAACAAATAATTTTTTAGACAAAGAAAACGCAATGCAACAGTAAAACTTTAAGTTTTGACTGTTATTTTACTAATATAAAAAGGAACTTAACTTCTGTAAGTTCCTTTTTTTATTGTTAATCACAAAATTATATTAAGCATAATTATAATATTTAGATTATTTTAACTATCTTTCTCTTGATAATGCCCTATATCTTGCTCACTAATTTTTAACAAATCACTAGCAAGCGAGGTAACTTCTTGAGATTTATAAGGAATTCCCAAATACTCGTAAATTTTTTCACGGCTTGCTTCCTGTTTTCTCCTATCTTCCTCTATACGCTCTTTTTCTTTTAATTTTTCATTTATATGCTCTTGATACGCTTGAGTATATTCTGCACCAAATTGCCCTGACAAAAACTGACAGTACAAATCATGGCATTGATTCAATTGCTGTATACCCGGAATTTCTTTTGCACCACCGTACACATAGAAGCAACCAAAATCAAAAAACATATAACCTTGCTTGCAAGTATTATTACTCTCACATTGAAATGTTTGCTCAACAAACCAGCCATTATTTATTTTCTCTAGTGAAAAATAAATAGGCCTCTCCATTAAATGAGCATAACTGCTCTCAAAAAATTTAGCTAACTCTTCTTCTTCTACTTTCTCTATAAACATAATTTCTCCATAAACTAGTAAAATATTTACACAAGACTTATATCATAGTACCTTTATTTTGTCAAGGAATAAATTTTAATAAAATTAATTTTTAGCAAAAAAATAAAACTCGCATTTAAAATTTCTGCAAGTTTTATTTAACTACATTACATCTTTGTCAGTTAATCTTGTAAACAGTGCCTCAAATTTACCAAAATTCTTCCCTGTCTCCGCCTCAATGTAATTCCAAGTTGGCTTATTATTTAGTTTTAAATATTCTCTAATTTTTTCTGCACTAAACGGCATAAATGGCTCAAATAAATTTGATAGATTGGCTATGATTTGTACACAAGTGTATATACAGTTATTGAATGCGGTCTTATCCTCATTCTTATACAATACCCAAGGTTGCATAGTATCATAATATTTGTTAGCATCTTCTACAAGTTGCATGACATTACTCAATGCATCTCTAAAATTACATGACAAAATATTCTTTTCTACACATTGATAGGTAGTCTCTATTTTCTTGCGTATATCATTATCCATTTCCCCAGCTGGCAAGAACCCGTCTAATCCTTTGTAATTTAAAGTACGATTTACGAAATTACCAAACTTATTTACTATTTCACCATTGTGCTGAGCGTGGTATTCTTCAAAAGTAAAATTTGAATCTCTTTTCTCTGGTCCATTAGCAATGCAGAAAAATCTCAAACTATCAGGATTGAATTTATCCAGCATATCTAGCATTGGCCAGCCATTGCCTTTACTTTTACTGATTTTTTCGCCATTGATATTGAGGAACTCCGAACTTACACAATGCTCAGGCATCAGGTATGGGTCTTTAGTCGCCATAAGTAATGCAGGGAAAATTATAGAGTGGAATACAATATTATCTTTTCCATGACACATATAAATTAGATTTTCTTGATTATCTTTTTTAAACCAATAATCTCTCCAATCTAGTCCATGCTGTTCACAGTATGCCATAGTCGCAGTAACATACCCCCACACAGCCTCAATCCACACATAAATACGCTTATCCTCGAAGCCTTCAAAAGGTACTGGCACTCCCCAATTTAAATCTCTGGTAACTGCTCTATCCTGTAGTCCTTCATCGAGAAATTTTGCAGTTTCATTGACAGTATTTTTGCGCCAATATTTAGCACATTTTTCAAAATGTTCTTTCAAAGGTTTGCTAAACTTCGACAAAGCAAAGTACAAGTTAGTATTGTCTCTAATTTCTGTCTGACTACCACAAATACGACATTTACCACGCAGTAAGTCTTGAGCCTGAAAAACATAATCACAGTTGCCACACTGGTCGCCTTTGCTGACTGCGCCACATTTTGGACATACCACTTCTACTTCACGGTCATATACAAACTTACCGCACTTTGGACAAAAACTTGCAGGCTCTGTCTTAGAATAAATATATCCATTGGCATAAAGTTTTTTTATCATATCTTGCACTTTTTCTGCATGATAGCTAGTAGCCGTCATTGTGTAATAATCATAACTCATACCAAGTCTACGGAATACCTCTACATACTGCTCGTGATATCTCTCTACAATTTCCCTAGGAGTTTTACCCTCACGAATAGCACGCTCTGTAGTAGGTGTACCATGGCAGTCGGTACCACTTACCATAAGGACATTATCACCCTTAGCACGATGAAATCGAGCCAACACATCACCAGGCATATATGCAATGATATGCCCTAGATGAATATCACTATTAGCATAAGTCCACGCAATACCTATCAAAACATTCTTCATAAAATCACCTCTAAATGAATATACCATATTCCCATAATTTTTGCAATGTTTTGATTTAATTTTATATTATAAGTTAGACATTTTGATACAAAGTTTCAAAAAGTCGAAACCACATTTTGCTGGCTGATTTTATTCGCTTATCTTTGTAATTATTTAGCAAAAATTGACTAAATAGGCTGGCTAAATGCTTCCTAAAATCACTAGGTATACTCTTAATTTTACTTAATGACTCTACCTGCTCTAAAAATGGAATATTACTATTAAAGGCAATATTTTTACCAAAAACCTTTATTAAATAATCTCTAGCACTATCTACCAAGAGTTCAGTAGGCACTAAATCTTCCATACTACTAGCACGGAATAAATCTTTTAGCACAATAATTTTATCCTTGTTTTTGCCATAATTTGCCTTTAGGTTATCTGCTACTTTATAAGTCTCTAGGCTCTCCTCTACCAGCACTAATGGCAAGACATTTTGTCTTTGAAGTACTTGTGCTGTACTCAGAGTAGCATCTGGACTTGATAATATTGATAAAATTGGTTTTTTGAGCATATCACCGAAAGTTTGTCCACTCTCAATCAGGTAATTTTTGAACGAATTGAGATAAATCTCCACAGCGTCATTCATCACTATGATAGGAGTGCTCTCACGCAAAACCGATGCGCTAACCTGCATATTTATAGCTGTACTTACTGGCACAATAGCGGCTTCGCTTGAGCGAGTCTTCTCTCTAAATGACATATCACTACTTACCAAACTATGCCCCAAGTTGTCTTTGTACACTACCCTTGTTCTATTTAGGTGGTCGACAGGCAACATAAAACTACTATGTGTAGAATAAATTATTTGGTTTGTCTTTGCCAATTCATCAAAGAAGTGTACCAAATCTTGCTGTGCTAATCCGTGCAAAGTAGCACCACTTTCGTCCAAAAGCATAACGGTATTTGAAAAAAACAGTTGGCTCTCAAGAGAAAATACCAAGAAGAAGGACAAAAACCACTGTATACCTACACTTCTATCATCTAAAGGAGCACGTATGCCATTCTTGTCTGTTACAAAAATAGTAAGATTACCTGCATCAAATGCAAATTCAAAGCGATATTCACCTTGATGCCACCACTGATTGAACTCCTTGGTTAATTTTTCACTAGCGACAGAAAAAAGCTTTTGATAACGCGCATTAGTTTCAGTCAATTCTTTTAGTTTTGCTGAGGTCAACTTCATTTGATTTTGAGAAGCACCACTCAACAAATCTGCATCACAAGCCAACATTTCTGGTGTAATACCTATGTACAAAAGCAACAATTTTATTGTGCGTTGCTTTGATTTACTAATCGTATTTATTCCACTTTTGTTAAATTTAGCTAGCATTTGCGGTAAATAAATATTGCTATCTAGATTACCATAATTACTGTAGTACACGAATCCTGGCATAATTTTAATGACAAATTCATCAAGTTTTTCCTTGATAGCCGAATCTACATTTATAGGATATTCTACCAAATATTTACCGCTTAAATATCTGCTAACTCGCACGTTTTCAAAAGTAACATTGCCACCAAACTTTTTCTTTATCAATTCTCTATCATATGGGCGAAGTTTAAATTCTGCAGTGATGAAAATGGGCAGGTTTTCCCCGTCCATAATCTCATCAAAGCGATCTATTGGCACATCATTTTTTAATATTTTATTGTCCCCTCTAAAAGCAGGGTTTAGCTTCCACAAGGCACGCAAAAGATTACTCTTCCCAGCCTCATTTACCCCAGCAATAGCAGTTACATTATCACAAGTAACCCAACCACTATCTACGAATGACCTAAAATTCTGGACTCGAAATCTCGTTAATTTCATTCTTTTTTCTCCGATAAATTGTTATTTTGTCTTCTCATTTTGTCAAGTAACTCTCTACGAATAGTCGAAGCACTAGACCTATCGTTTATCACATTAGTGTTTGAAAATCTGGCGCTTAATTTGGCTTGCAGAGGGGTATTTGTATCTATATTCGGTGTATAAGTAAATATATAATTATCCTTTTTGTCTTGAGCAATTTTCTTGTGAGTAATTACCTTGCGTTCCTTGGTAGGAATATCGCTCAAGTTTGACTTCTCCACCTTTTTTACCACTGTTTTCTTTGGCGCAGAAGCCTTTTTGTTTTGTTCTGCCGTCAAAAGAATGGGCGCAATCTCACGCTCAAAGCCTAAAGGCTTGTCAATAGAATCTTGTATATTCTTGTCAAGTTTATCATCACTACTTTGAGTCGATGACTGTATAATAGTTCTGGCATCAGATACTTCATCTTCCTGTATAAAAGTGCTTATAGGAGAGTCCTCTGATTTAATTTCTACAGTATCACTCTGTTCAATACTATTAGAATTCTTGCTACGATGTGATGATTTTCGTCTTACTTTGCGAGGCTTAGCGACTACAGGCGCATCATCTGACAGGACATCAATCCAATTATCAAGATTCATCTGCCCTTGAGCCACTTGATTGTATTTGTCTACATAATCAGCATATGTTGGCCTTGTAGGAGATTTCCTAGATGAAACTCTTGAAGCTTTGCGCTTCTTAGGCTCTTCGGCTACGCCTACAAAACTTGGCAAAGTCAATTGATAAAAGGGATCAGAAAACACGGGACCATAGATGACTATGCTCTCTTTATTGGGTGCTTGAATTAGTGGTACATCCTTGGTATTATCTTCGTCTTCTTGGACTGCAGAAAAAGAAGCCTCGACTTCGTTACTCTTGTTTTCTTCCTTATGTGGGAAAAAGTCCAAAGCAATAAGTGTGGCAGTCATAATGATTATGACGGCAGGTAAAATAAAGAAGCAAATCAATACCACCGTGCTTACCTCACCCATACCCAACGATATCAAACCACCACTAATAAGCAATAGCAAACAAACACTCACTATTAGGATATAAGAAATTATCCTCTGTTTTGTTACGACTTTGTTTGTCATGGAATCGCCCCCAAACTCTAGTCTAACCCCTATTTTTAGTTATTTTATCACAACTAGCAAGATTTGGCAATCAATTTGGGCAATAAAAAAGCACCCAAATTATGAGTGCATTTTTAATTATACAGAGAATTTACCTTCGTCGTAAAGAGCCTGTAGCACATTGTATAATCCTACATAATTACCATATGCTGTATAATAAAATCTTGTTGTTGTACTGCTAGTTGCGGCAGTATCTCTACGCAAATAGAAGTAAGAGTATTTTGCTTGGTCTCCTTGACTCACTGCAAAAGTAGCAGCTACATAGTAAACTGGGTCTGTTACTTGAGTACCATTACTTAACTCATAAGTAAACTGCTGACCATTTTTATCGGTCATAAGTTGCTTCTCATCCCAATAGAAAGTTACAGAGTAAGTAGTAGCATTAGCCAAACTTCCATATGATTTTGAAGATTGTGTATCATATACTGCAGTCATACCCTTGCCAGCATAACCATTGAATATTGTCTCGATAACTACTGGGCTACTAGAATTATTATAAGCGTCCCAAACTCTATAAAAGTCTACACGAGTACTTTCTGTATCTTCATACAATGTAAGGGTCTGCGATTCACTCTTGATAACTACACGATCAGGAGTTGAATTGAACTTGGCACCAGTATAAGTAGGTACTACTGCCAAAATGATAGTAGTGATTATTAGCGCAGCAATAATTGAATAAGAAACAATCATAATAATACGATTAGTCAATGTCATACGCTCAAAAAATGATTTATGAGCAGTACTTGTAATAGCGCTATTAGTAATTTCTTGATTTTCCATAGTTGTTCCCTTTTTAAGTAAAATTGAAGCAAAGCACTAAATTTTGCTAAAATATATTAGCACAATTATAGAGGTCGGTCAACTTATTTTTCCTCTTTTTTTGTTTTTGCCTTACTTTTTGCAATTTTCGCATCTGCATTATTTTGTTGTTCTGTTGCATCGGTTTTATCTTTTACTTCTTCTTGTGAAGTTGAATCCTGAGTTGCCTTTGCATCAGTGGCATTATTTTGCTCATCTTTGTTAATTTTAGGTTGTGTATCAGTATTGGCTTCATTTACGATATCAGTCTTTTGCGCTGGACTAGATTGTGCTCCAGTGTAAGCCTTAAAGGCGGTACGCTCCAAGTCATTCATAACATTAACAGAATTAGCGATACGCTCCTCTTCTAATTTCTTCTTACGAGCGAGAGCCTCAGCATCACGTTGTTTACGCTCCTCAGCACGTTTGTCCATAGCCTCTATAACCTCAGTAGAACTCTTGCCACTCATCAACTCATCTACCTCTTCAGAGTAGATAGTTTGCTTTTCAATCAATGTCTTAGCCATTTCGTCTAGGATAGAACGATTTTGCTTCAACACTTCTATTGCGCGTTGCTCACAATCTACAATAATTGACTTAATCTCTTCATCAATCAAACGAGCAGTGTCATCACTTATATTTGAGCGTTGTTGGAAATCTCTGCCTAAGAATACTTCCCCACCGTCAGCATAACATACAGGGCCGAGCTTTTCACTCATACCGTATTTAGTAACCATATCACGAGCAATGTTGGTAGCAACTTCTATATCATTGCTAGGGCCAGTCGCCAATTGACCAAATACCAATCTCTCAGCAGCACGACCACCCATCAAACCAGTGATATGCTTAATCATCTCATCACGGGTAAGTTGGTAAGTATCTCCACCATGTTTATGGTCCACTTGAGAGGTCATACCACCAGAAACACCACGAGGAATGATAGTTACTTCCTGAACCTCTTTGTCATCACCATGCAAGGTCTTAATCACTACAGCATGCCCAGACTCGTGATAAGCAGTAATCTTCTTCTCCTCATCACTTTGCTTACGATTTTTCTTTTGAGGACCATATTCTACCTTCAATGAACCTTCAAAAATGTCGCTTTCGGTAATAATATTTCTTCCATCACGGACAGCCAAAATTGCTGCCTCATTAAGTATATTCTCTAGGTCAGCACCAGTGGTAGAAGGCAATCTTCTCGCAATTCCCTCCCAGTCAATATCATCTGCGAAAGGTTTATTCTTAGCATACAGCTTCAAAATCTTGATTCTGCCGTCTAGGTCTGGCACATTGACTACGATTCTTCGGTCAAAACGCCCAGCACGCAAGAGTGCAGGGTCAAGTACATCAGGTCTATTGGTTGCAGCGATTACCACAATACCAGCACTTGACTCAAAACCGTCCATCTGCACTAGCAATTGGTTAAGAGTCTGCTCACGCTCATCGTTAGTATTACCTAATCCAGCACCACGCTGACGACCCACAGCATCAATCTCATCTATAAATATTAGACAAGGGCTACTACGCTTAGCAGTCTCGAACAAATCACGCACACGAGCAGCACCGACACCGACATACATTTCTACAAAATCACTACCAGTGATACTAAAGAAAGGCACACCAGCCTCGCCCGCAATCGCCTTAGCTAGCAAAGTCTTACCAGTACCTGGAGGGCCTACAAGCATTACACCCTTAGGTATACGAGCACCCATTTCGGTAAACTTACGAGGATTTTTCAAGAATTCTACAATTTCTTGCATCTCTTGCTTCTCTTCATCGCAACCAGCCACATCACTAAAGCGCACCTTTAAGCCACTATCCATTCTAGCTTTGCTACGACCAAATTCTCCATTTCTGCCTGACATCTTGGTCATCGCTTTGTACACGAAGTATCCTAAAACTATAAGCATTAATATATAGATGTATGGTAGTATCCGGGATAAGATAGGCTCACTTACAGGCTCAGATTTGATAACTATATCATTAGAAACTGCCTGTACTCTCTCTTGAATTTCTTGTATTTGGAAAGAGTAGGCTACTGTGATATAAAAATCATATTCTTTAGGGAAATTCTCCAATTTCTTGGCTGTCTCTTCCTCGGTCTCACCTTTCAAAACACCGTAAACAGTGGAACCATAAAAATACACGCCGGCCACCTTTTGCTCTTCTACAGGGCTCTCGGCAGTACCTAGATACTCATAAAAAGTATTGATACTTATTTCCTTCTTACTGTCTCCAGTATTGATAAAAGTCAATAGCAGTACAATGACCAAAAAAGCAATTAATAATATTGGGAAAATAGATATACGCCTAGGTCCATTGTTGCTTGGTCTATCCATTATCATTACTCCTTAAAATTATATATTTATTAATTCTATTGTTATAATTAATACTTGTCAAGTATATCACATTTAAAACAAAAAATAAAGCATTTATACCTAAATTTTGCAAAAGACGACTACCAAAATGTATATTGAACAAATCTTAATATTTTATCAAAAATTTTATGCCATATTAATTAAAAATATAATTTAAACAACTAAAGTCGTCCTTTAGTAAATCTAGATAGCACTCACATTACTAACAAAATAAAGTAGAGCATTCTTTTCATTCATTGCGCCTGATTTAATTTGAAAATCAAGTGAAGCGCCCAAGTCTAGTATACGCTTTAATTGAGCTGGAGTAAATTTTGAACCTACTTCCCTAGCCACCTTTATAGCATATTCCTTTACCCCAAGTCTAGACGCAATATTTGCATTGCTATCCTTACTCGAGATTGAATAGAACATTCGACGGAAATTACTCAATATCATCATCAGTAAAACTTGAGGAGATTCCTTCTTTAATAGCAACTGATTGATTATTTCCATTGCCTTTGCCCCATCTTTTACCGATACAGCCTTACCCAACTCAAACACATCAAATTCTACTTCACGATGAACATTCTTTTGCACTATATCAAGGGTAATGACTTCGTTGCTATTTAGCATATTACCAAGTTTAATTACCTCATTATTTATGCGGGTATAATCATAATTACAGTACTTGACTAAAGTTTCCAAGGCATCACTATTGATTTTTATACCATAGCTAGATAACTGTGTAGCTACTAATTTACCTAATAGCACAATATCTAGAGGGCTACAATCTACCAATTCACACAAGGGCTCAATTTGGCGATACGCATTGTTATCTAATGAATCTACTATTATTAGGACGGTAGTGTCTAGCGGAGCCTTGAGATACTGTAATAGGAGTGATAAGTCATCGGCTTTCTTTACCAAGATATCACGCACTACCACCACTCTGCGCTTATCCATCATAGGTATACTTTTGCAAGCAGACACGATAGCAGAAATATCTGCATTCTCATCGGTAAATACTGACAAATTAAGCTCTTTGTAACTTAGCGAATGTGCAGTAATCATTTCTACCGCCTTCTGTCGCAAAAAAGCATCACCGCCACGTATTAGATAAGCGTGTTTTATATTACCTAGCGATTTTTTTAAATCTTGAAATTTCATAATTGCACCTTTTTATTATATTATCACAAAGGCAAAATATTGTAAAGCAAAAATATTATTCTAAATTTACATTAGCAATGATAATACAAAGCCAACAGAAAATACCGAAAGAGATACTACTGCCAAAGGCACTTTGATTCTTCTTTTTGCAATACAGTGCTGACTACAATAAAAAGCACCTGTGTAATATCCTACCAAAGCCCATTCTGGTATAGGTCTTAGTAGAGCAACGGCATTAGGCACACAAGCGAATAGCCAAGCACCTTTGTCCACTATCCAGAAGCCCCATTGTATTAGCCAGAGGAGTTTTGCAAGGAAAGGCAACAACAGCACTATCAGCGTTACGCCAAACAAAATCATAAATACATAACCAAACAACGGCACAAGAATTAAGTTTGCAATTAGTCCAATTATAGAGAAGTAACCAAAAGCATTGATTATCATAGGTGCTGTCATAATAGTAGCAGAAAGAGTCAATGCTACAGGAGATGCAAAACGGCCAAACTTGATACTTGTAAACATCTTGGTAAGAGGCTTATATAACAAAAATATTCCAAATACACCTAGGTAACTAAGCAAGAAACTTAAGTCGAATACATATAAAGGGAATAAAAGTAATAAAATTATGCCCGACAGAGAAATACTTGTTAAATCATCACGTTGTTTACCAAAAAGCTGGGCACTTATCAAAAATACAGACATCATACTACTTCGTACCACACTAGGAGTCATATCGCATAATAGCGCATAAAACCCAAGTACCAAAATTATAATCGCTAATTTTACCCAACGATTTATGCGAAACTTATTCATAACCCACAACAATAATAGCATTATAAAAGCAGTATTCAAGCCACTCACTGCCACGACATGCATGATACCTGATATCTGGAAATTATATGCAATCTCTGGATCTAATTCTGTCCTATCACCCACTAGCACGCTAAAAGCAAGACCTGCATAACGAGAATCCATATTTTCCTTATAAATATTGCGAATATGTTCTCGTACCGAGTCCCAAAAACCCATATTACCTTCAATAAATGTAATGTTATCTAGCGTAACAAAAGTGGAATATTGGTAGTAATTGTTATAAGCAAAAGTATTGATTCCATCTTTATCAAATATTAAAGAGGTAGATAGTTTACCCGAAATCATCACCTTGTTGCCCGGTAATATTTTATCTAATTCAGCATCTGAATAACTTGTCTCACCTTCACGGTAATAGACATATACAAAAACATTGTAATCAAGTTTGTGGGTGTCTACTGATTCAAAATTCTCAGCAACGACAGTAACATCACTAATTACAAAATAGATACCTTTTTCCTTTGCTATGTAATTCATATCCACCGTACCATAAATACTGTAAGTGGTATCATAATCTGGATAAAATTGAACTTTGTATTGCGAAAAACATAAATGATAGAGCCCAAAGCCTATACCCAAAAATATTGTAATAACCAAAAGAAGCCATTTTCTTGTAAAGAAATAATCAAAAAATCTACATTTTTTAAAGATAAAATGCAATGCAAAAAAGACTAGCCACAATCCTAGAATAATGAGAATAGCATATAAATACCACATACTTTCGTATTGGCATAGTTTTGCTATCCATATTCCAAGCGCTAGCGACAAAAAAGCAAAGAAAATAATTCTAAAGTGCGCTATCATTTTTTCTCTTTTGTAAATGGAATTGCGTTCATTTTAACACAACTTTATTACATTTTCAACCCCCATACTTAGTTTTAAGAAAAATGAATAGTAGTTTAATTTAATCATATTATTTATAAAAATGGGCAAAATTGTAGACTCTAAAGTTTAATATAATCTAGGCAATCTATAAGCGCTGAGTCTAAAATATGTATAAAAAATTATTATTTTAAATAAAATCTAAAAATTTTACAAAAAACACTTGAATTTTGCACTGCCTTATGATATACTAAATTTACACATTAATACTTTGCCTTCATAGTATAAGGGTTAGTACACCAGCCTCTCACGTTGGATATAGGGGTTCGAATCCCCTTGGAGGTACCATTCATTGAGCCTTGTTAATAGGCTCTTTCTTTTTTCTCTTACACGACATCTATCTTGAAATTTAATTAAAATTTAATTATTTGCTATTACAATTTTTACATTTTTTAGTAGAACAAAATAGCAAAAACTTCTATTTCACTTGCCAAATCTGACCTACAGTGATAAAATTTTACAGTCAATCAAAATTTGGAGAAAGAAAATATGCAAAATATTGTAATCATTCACGGAATGAGTTGTGGACTAGATGAATGTTTCGGGTTAGGTTTAAAAGAGAAACTTCATCGAGTAGATAAATATAACATAATAGAGCCTAAATTTGCCATACACCCTAATATTACCCTAGAAAAATGGATAGATGAAATGGATAAATTTATCGACAAACTAGGTAAAGACTCAATCTTTGTCTGCCATAGTCTAGGCACTCTCTTTGTCATTAAGTATATGCACTTACGCAAAATAAAAAGTAAATGTCTAATATGTGTAGCAGGTGGATATCCTGACAGAGTGGTAGACCCAAACACAGCGTATCTTGAACCTTTTATGCCTAATAGCGAGGACTTTGAATGGGTCAAATCAAACTGTCCTATTAGGTATAATATTTTTAATTCAAAAGACCACATTTGGACTCAAGATATGATAAAAGAGTATATAAGGCTCCTAGACGCACAGCCTATAGAATTGCCTTACGGAGGGCATTTTGGCAGAAGTTCTGGGGTAAAAGATATACCTGAAATTTTTGAGATAATTGAAAATATTAAGTAAAGTAAGCAATTATTCCCCACCAAATAGCAAAAAAGCCAATTCTTTTTTAGAGTTGGCTTTTGGTTTATTTTACAATATTATTAGTTTGATAATTTTCATTCAAGAAATCATCAAAACTTTCCTTTAGCACATATTGAAGATTGTCAGTAGTAGATAATTTGTTTATTGACACTTCGTACGCCGTACGAGTTTCCGAAGTATTCTCATCAATTCTCTTTTGGTACTGACGGCTCTGGATACGGCCAGTAAGATAAAGTTTTTCCCCTACAGAGAGGTCGCTAACAAATCGTGCATTCCTACCCCAAGCAATACAAGGAAGATAATCTGACTTATTATATGCTCGATTGATAGCCAATAGCATATCACAGATTTCTCTTTTGAAAGGGGTCATTCTATATACTGGCGCTTTACATATATACCCTTCTAATTCTATTATGTTAGAGTTTTGATTAGCCACTGGCTCTACAATTTCTCTCACAAAGACAGTAAGCATCAATTTGCTCTTGCCATCTACAAATTTATTATAACTACGGAATTGCCCGCGCACCGCAAGAGTCGCCCCAATAGAAAGATTGTTTTCGCCAATCAAGCGCTCAGAAACAGTGATAGGTATCATATCAAATTGCTCTGATAACCTATCCACCTCCAAATTAATGTCATAAAAGCCCTCGCCGTATACCTCGTGGCTAAACACTGGCGAACTAGCCACCTTACCACATAAATACACACGATTGTTATCAAAATCAAAACTCATAATAATCTCCTTGGTTTTTTGTTTTTTAAGAATTTGTATTTTTGTTAAGTTTTTGGACACCTGCCCTATCGATAATATAATTATCTTTGTATACCAAATCACCTATACAAGTAATCGTATATCCTTGTTTTTTCAAACGATCTAGCACAATAGGTAATGCGTCTAAAATATGGTCGGAATTGTTGTGACATAGGATAATTGAGCCATTCTTTACTCGTGAAAGTATCCTATTTGAGATTTCGCTACCACTTATACCTTTCCAATCTAGGCTATCTACGTCCCATTGGATAGTCTGCAAGCCCATTGCACTAGCCGTATCTATGACAGTATTGTTGTACGAACCAAATGGAGCACGAAATAATTCTACATCGACATCTACAACTGATTTTATTTTCTGCACAGACTGCTCTAACTCTAGTCGAATTTGCTCTGCACTGAGTTTGACTAAATCTGGGTGGGTATTGCTATGTGTACCTATTTCGTAGCCATGCTCTTGTATAAGCTTTACTTCATCTGGATATTTATCTACCCAAAATCCTACCAAAAAGAAAGTAGCACCGACATCATATTCATCTAACAATTCTACAATTTTGGCTGTTTTATCAGCACCCCAAGCAGCATCAAAACTAATCGCTACCTGTTTTTTGTCAGTCTCTACATTGTAGACAGGAATTTTACGCAGATTATCCCCAAAGAACACAGCCGACATTGCGTTCTCTCCCAAAGGCATAGATAGTACAGCACACAAGACAATACTAGCCAAAGCTAGCCACAAAACTGACCGCTTTATGATAAGAAATTTCATAACTTCCTCACAATTCTATTTTAGCAAAATTGGTTTATTTTTTTATAACAAAAGGTTGTCTAAAAAATGTATCTTTTGTCTTTTTTTTGTTATAAAATGTCAAAATACAAAAATGCTTTGATATAAAATATGCAGTATAAAAAAAGTTTATAACAAAGAAATAAAAATGCTTTTCGTTTATAAAATCAAAAGCAGTATAAAAAAAGACCACTATTGAGGAATAAACCTTAATAAGTGGTCTTTTTTATTTAATTTTATTCTAAAATTTATAGAGTTTATTGAGTTTCTAAAATAAAAATTTAATTATTTTTCATTAATAAAGCCTGTAACGACTCGGCTAATGCCTTTGAGTGCCACACCCTTTTTCTCACGTGGAATGATAGATATTTTTTCCGAATTAATACCGACATTTTCTGTATCGGTAACTAGCACTATTTCTTTTGGCTCACGCACGCAGGTTGCGAATGTTATCTTGTCCCCAGCATTGAGTAATATTAGGCGCACACCCTTGCGATACCTAGCAGTTTTTGGAATTTGTGCTAGAATTACTCGTTTTGCCTGTCCTCCTGCAGTGGCTAGCACTACTTCTCCCTCTTCGCTTGTTATATCAGCATATATCAAATTGTCTCCATCGTATAGACTTACACCACGCACACCACCAGATACACGGCCTTGCAAAGGCACATCATCTTTGGTCGCTAATAAGACTTGGCCTTGCTCTGTAACAAAAATTAAATCTTTGGCTGAGTCTTCAAATACTACATTTATAAGTTCATCATCATCACGGACTTTAACTGCCTGGATATAACTTTTTACCGTATTATATTCAGAAAATGCAGTCTTTTTTACAAAACCGAGTTTAGTAAAGAACAGCAACTCTCGTTTTTCTTCTTCAGCAAAATCTGCCAAAGCAAAACCTACTATGCGTTCGTTAACCGCTAAGTCCATAAAAATATCTTGAGGAACGATGCCTTTGTCGCGATACTTGCAAGTCTTGATATCACTCATATTAAATTTGATACTATATCCTTTGCTAGTAAATGCGAGCACATCACTATCACTCATTACTTTTAATATTTGAGTATGGACTTGAGTTAGACTTCCTCCAGTCTTAAAATCTTTGGTAGCATTGTTATATGTCTTTTGGTCCATTGCTTTAATACAGCCTTGAGCTGTCAGTCCTAAAACCATAGGTACAGCTACATCTACCTTTACAGTCTGCACATCGATTTCGTCCTCAGAGGATATAATCTGTGTACGCCTTGGATTTTTGTACTTACGCTTTATCTCGAGAATTTCCTCACGCACAATACCAAATTGAAGGTCTTTGCTCTTAACTATCGCAGTAAGTTTGTCTATCAAAATCTTTAATTCTTTTAGTTCGCTAGTGATTTTGTTTACTTCTAGGCTAGTTAACCTAGCAAGCCTCATATCTAGTATTGCTTGTGCCTGACGCTCAGACAATAAGAATTTGTCCTTTAACTTCATCTTTGCATCAGCCGGAGACGCAGCTTTTTTAATTATTCTTACTACTTCATCAATATTTTTAATAGCGATGAGCAGACCCTCTAAGATATGGCTACGCTCTTTGGCAACCTCTAGGTCGTATTTACTACGGCGGTAAATTATCTCACGCTGGTACTCTACATAGTAAGATATGATATCAAGTAGCCCCATAGTTTTTGGCTTACCACCTGCGATTGCTACCATATTGATAGCAAAACTGCATCGCATATCGGTAGATTTAAGTAATTGGTCTAGTATTGCCTGTACATTCCCTTCCTTTTTGATAGAAATTACTGCACGCATACCCTCTCTATCTGACTCATCTCGTACTTCAGCGATATCACTAAGCACGCCCTCTTTTTCTTCGCTCAACTCGACAATGTTTTGCAATAATTTTGACTTGTTGACTTGATAAGGCAATTCGGTAATGATGATGTTCTTTTTCTCACCCTTACCCTCTTCTATGTGATATTTTGCGGACATAATGATTTTGCCTTTACCTGTCTCATAAGCCTTGTAAAGTTCGTCAACAGTCATTGTACCACCAGTAGGAAAATCTGGTCCCTTGATATGCTTCATCATTTGCTTAAGGGTAATCTTAGGGTTGTCTATATATGCTACTACACCATCGATAACTTCAGCTAGGTTGTGTGGTGGAATATTGGTGGCTAGTCCTACTGCTATTCCACTAGCACCATTGACCAAAAGATTTGGGAAGCGACCAGGTAACATATCTGGCTCTTTAATCGTATCATCGAAGTTTAGACTCCAGCGTACTGTATCTTTCTCCAAATCACGCAACAACTCCATAGCGAGAGGGGCAAGTCTTGCCTCTGTATAACGCATCGCTGCAGCGCTATCTCCATCATTACTACCAAAGTTTCCATGACCTTGTACTAGTATCTCTCGCATATTATGAGGCTGTGCTAACCTTACCATAGCATCATATACAGACGAATCACCATGAGGGTGAAATTTACCCAAGCAGTCTCCTACGATACGAGCAGACTTTTTGAATGGCTTGTCTGGCTCTAGCCCCAGAAGCAACATATCATATAATATTCGGCGTTGCACAGGTTTTAGTCCATCTTCCACCCTTGGTAATGCTCGATCCAATATAACGCACTCACTATATGGAATCATACTTATGTGCAATACTTGATCCAGACTGCGCTCAATTATAGAGCCACTAGATGCTTTTATCTCATCAGCGACTGATGCATCTGCTTTTATTTTTTCATCTTTATTCTTACTCAATTTTCTCTCCTAATCTTGTTTACCAGCAAAAGTTTCTTCTCTATTAAAATTAGCGTGTTCTGCGATGTAAGCTTTACGAGCCTCGATATTATCCCCCATAAGAGTAGTAATCATCAATTCTGCATTTGCTACATCGTCAAGAGTTACCCTAAGAAGCGAACGCTTAGCAGGGTCCATAGCAGTATCCCACAACTGCTCAGGATTCATCTCACCCAAACCTTTGTATCGTTGAATTGCATAGCCCTTACCTACACGCTCGATAGCCTCAGGCAACTCTGCATCAGAATACACATATTCTACAGTATCTCGCTTTGAAACTTTGTATAGAGGTGGCAAACCTATATACAAATGACCATTCAAGATTAATTCACGCATATATCTAAAGAAGAAAGTTATTAAAATTGCACGAATGTGCGCTCCATCTTGGTCGGCATCGCTTAGTATTATAACCTTGTGATATTTCAAATTAGACAGGTTAAAATCTTCCCCAATGCCAGTACCCAAAGCACTTATAATAGTACGAATTTCCTCATTCGCTAAGATTTGAGCCAAACGCTTTTTCTCTGCGTTCAAAGGTTTACCACGCAGAGCAAGTATTGCTTGGAAAGAGCGGTCTCGAGCTTGTTTTGCACTACCACCAGCACTATCACCTTCCACGATGAATAGTTCGTTCTGCTCTGCTTTTTTACCACTACAACTGCTTAACTTACCTATCAAGTTACTATTCTCAATGCTATGTTTTGCTCTAGTAATCTCTTTTGCCTTTCTCGCCGCTTCACGAACTTTGGCAGCCTGTTTTGCCTTGCCAACAGCTAATTCCAGCACTTGTTTATTGGCACCTTTGTCAAAGTACTCCATCAATTTTTGATAACTCAGACTCTCTACTTCTGGTTTTATTTCTGTATTTCCGAGTTTCGTCTTTGTCTGTCCCTCAAATTGAACGTTGCGCATCTTGATAGCCAACACAATAGTAAGCCCTTCTCGAAAATCTTCGCCAGTTAGTGCCAAGTCTTTATCTTTAATAAAACCAGCTTTTTTACCCAAATCAGTAAAAGCCTTTGTCAATGCAGACTTCAAGCCTAATTCATGAGTACCACCTTCACTAGTTGGAATATTATTTACATAGCTAAATGTGTTCTCGGTATAACTATTGGTATATTGCATTGCACATTCGATTTGGCAAAGATCGCTCTTTGCCTCAAAATATATAGGTTTGGCATGCTCTACTGTTTTATTCTCATTCAAATATTTTACAAAGTCAGCCAATCCGCCATCATATTTAAACTCAACGGTCAGAGGCTCTCCATTGGTCAATTTTCTCTCATCTATTAATTTTATGCGAATACCTTTGTTCAAAAATGCTATTTCTCGCAAGCGCTTAGATACTGTCTCAAAATCAAATACAATATCTTCAAACACTCTATCATCAGGCAAGAAGCGTACGACCGAACCTTGCAATTTTGTCTTACCCACTTTCTTCAGAGGGGCAACAGGCACACCACTTTTAATATTCTTACCCGTGCCTCTACTCTCAAATTGCATCTCATATTCATAGCCATCTCTATACACTGTAACAGTTAGCCACCTTGACAACGCATTTGCTACCGAAGCACCTACACCATGTAGACCACCAGAGAAATTATAGTTATCACTTTCAAACTTACCACCAGCATGGAGCTGAGTAAACACAACCTCTACACCACTGACTTTCTTCTGTGGGTGAATATCTACTGGTATACCACGACCATTATCCTCTACCTGCGCACTGCCATCTTCCTCTAGAGTTACGATAATCGTGTCTCCATATCCGTTAGCAATTTCATCTACACTGTTGTCTACGATTTCCCACAACAGATGATGCAAGCCTTTAGTTCCCGTGGTACCTATATACATACCGGGGCGCATGCGTACTGCATCTAGCCCCTCCAATATAACTATATCTTTTGAATCATACTCTTTTGACAAAACAATTCTCCTTAGCAAATTTTCTTTTATTCTATCTATTTTACCACAAATTATCAAAAATCAAAAATCAATTTTAATAAAATTATAAAAAATTTTTAATATTTAATCACAATCAAGCATAAATTTACCCCAAAAACAAAGAATAACTGTATAAAAGGAAGTGCGAATTTGTCTACAATTATATTCACTGGTGGAGGTACTGCAGGGCATGTAATGCCAAATATTACCCTAATACCTTACCTACACCAACATTTCGAAAAGATAGTATACATAGGCAGTGAAAAGGGACCAGAGCGAAAACTAGTGGCTCGATTCCCTTTTGTAAAATTTTACCCTATCACTACAGCAAAATTGATACGAAGCTTTACTCCTAAAAACTTACTTATACCATTCCTTGTGCACAAAGGCAAACGAGAAGCTTTACAAATTTTAAAGGAAACTATGCCTGATGTCATCTTTAGCAAGGGTGGCTATGTAGCCTTACCTGTTGCACTAGCAGGTAAAAAACTAGGCATTCCAATGATAAGCCACGAAAGTGATTTTTCTCTAGGGTTATCAAATAAAATTACTAGCAAATTTTTTGATACTGTATGCACCACTTTCCCTCAGACTGCCGATAAGTTAAAAAATGGATTATATGTAGGCCCTCCTTTTGAAAAAAAAGATTTTTCAGCAGAAGAAATTTTACAAGTAAAGAAACAATTTAAGTTATCTTCAAGCAAGCCCATATTATTAGTTGTAGGCGGAAGTCAAGGTTCAGCTAGCATTAATAAATTAATAGAAGACAACATTACAGAACTTACTAAGACTCATCAAGTAGTACACTTAACAGGTCATGGTAAATTAAATAAAGCACTAAATGTAGTAGACTACCACCCAATCGAATTTACCAATCAACTAAATACACTTATGAGTATCGCTGACTTGGCAATCACTCGAGGTGGCAGTAATACAATTTTTGAATTACTAGCATACAATGTACCTATGCTAATCATTCCACTTTCAAAAGGTTCTCGTGGCGACCAAATACAAAACGCAAAATATTTTGAAAGTCAAGGATATGCTATCACCTTGCTAGACAACAATATTACCTCAAATGAATTTATAGAAAGTTTCAACAAATTACGCACAAACGCCCGAAAAATGCGACTATCAAATAAAAATGCATTACCTCAAGACACTATTCAAAGAATTGTAGCACTACTACTTAAATACAAAAAACAATAGATTTTGTTATACGCAAAAATGCATATTATACAAAAAGCATATAATTTTTATTCAATCGCAATTTTACACAAACTAATCTTAATTCAACACTTATTTATATATTTTTAAAATTATATAGTAAAATCTTTATTATATTTAAATACTATGCATAGTATTATGCATAGTTTATTTTAATTTATAATATATTTATAAAAAATTTAATAATTTATAAATATAAATAATTTATGTATAAGTTTAACATAAAAATATCCTACCTTTCAACCACTAAAATTTAATTTAATTTGTATTTTAGTACAAATTAATACAAAGATTTTGCTTGCTTTGAATAACTTTTTTCTTACTAAAGTAGCATTATATTGTATAAACACTTAACTATACAGAATTAAAATATTTTTTATTAAAATAAAAACGCATCTACTAACTAAATAGTAGAATGCGTTCTTTA
>CALWKL010000026.1 GCA_944381255.1 uncultured Clostridia bacterium
TTACATATGCTTTTGGGTAGACTAGAGAATGTAAATCCAATAAAAATTTTGCGTATGGGCTATGCTCAGGTAGGGAAGAATGGAGAGTTTTTGCATAGTGTAAATGATGCTGATATTGGAGAAAATGTTACAATAAATTTGATAGATGGTACATTAGATTGTGAGATAAAAGCAAAAAAGGGGAAAGCAAAATGAACTTTGAAGAATCTGTAAAGAGACTAGAAGAAATAGTAAGATTACTCGAGAGCGGAGAGGTAAAACTCGATGATGTCAATGCTCTATTCAATGAAGGGGCTGAGATTGCAAAGAATTGCTATAAATTACTACAGGAGAGCAAGGGCAAGGTAACAGTGCTGAGGACAGAACTTGGTGAATTAGTCGAAAAGCCACTACAAGACTAATTGATAATTTAACTAATGAGTATTTTTACTCATTTTTATTTTATAATGTACATATATTATAACGTGAAAAAAAATAATGAGAAGCCAAAAGAAAATATGATACGCGTGTTGTCTAGTAGCAAAAAGGAAAAGCCTAGTAAAAATATACGGTGGTTAGTAGAGGTATTTGTTACAACCCTAGGACTTTCTATAATGTTTGCACTAATCGCAGAATTAATGTTGTCTCATACAAATCTCGCGCTTGCATTGATTTTGATTTTATTTTTAATGATTGGCAACATTTTTTTTGATATTATAGGTATGGCTGTAACTGCATGCAATGTAAAGCCATTACTAGAGCTTAGTAAAAAGAATGAACGTGGAGCAAGCATTGCACTAAGATTAGTGAAGAACGCAGACAAAGTATCATGTATTTGCTCTGATGTGGTAGGTGATATTTGTAGTATATTGTGCGGTGCTTGTGGAGTAAGTTTTGCTGCTATACTGCTGTCTTCTATGCCGTCGGTAAACTCGCTGATACTTTCCATTCTAGTAAATGCAATAATCGCTTCTACCACAATTACTGCTAAAGCTATAGGCAAGACTTATGCGATAAATTATTCTACCAAAATTGTATTGAGTGTGGCTCGCAAACTGTCAGTATTCGTAGGTAAAAAATAAAAATTTATCATATTTTTGCATACTAGAGTGCCTTTGAAATGGCTATTTTTAAGCATTCTACTATCAAAATGCGTAAATTAATAAAAAATTTTGCATAAAAACACAAAAGGGTATTGCATAATTATAAATTTTGTTATATAATAGGATTGTATAAATATACAAAGGATGGTAAATATTATGGCAAGGACAGCGCGTCAGGCAAAAATCATCGAAATTATTAATAAGTCCGAAATTGATACTCAGGACGAATTGGTGAATGCTTTAAAAGATGCTGGCTTCAAAGTTACGCAAGCGACCATTAGTAGAGATATCAAAGATTTAGGTCTATTTAAGGTCGCAGGAGAGAAAAAGAAGTATAAGTATGCAATTGTAGAAGGGGACAATCATGGTTATGCTGGCAAAATTAATACCATTTTTAAAGAATCTATGTTGAGTGTTGTGGCAGTAAATAATCAAGTGGTAGTCAAGACTCTCAAAGGTGTAGCGAATGTGATAGGTTCAGTGATTGATAAACTAACCATATCTCAAGTGCTAGGTGTTGTGTATGGAGATGACACTATCCTTCTCATCACAGAAAACGCTGAGTCAGCAAACATTGTGGTAGAAAGGATAAAAGAATTTATGACAACTCTGTAAGTAAAAACGCAATCAAGTTTACTTTGATTGTGTTTTTTTATTAAGTAAATGAAGAAAATTTTTTGACAATAAGATTTTACTTTTTTTAACTAGCATAATTTGTATAGCAATAAAGCACACTACTCCTTGAGGATATGCGTATGAAAATTCAAAAGATTTTAATTTCAATTACTTTTTTAGTTGCTACAATATTTATGATAATATGCTGGGCAGTGCCTTTCGATGACATCAATAAAATGCCAGAAAATATTGTAGTAAATTCACAAAACAATGACCCTAACCTTGGGGGATTGGTAAATACCGTGTACAATGAAGATAGCAACACGGTAGATTTTATGTTGCTTAATACAATAAAATTGCGAACAGTGAACGCTATCGAAACGAAACAAGTATATATCGGTGGAGATACTTTAGGATTTGAATATCAGGGAGATGGTGTGCTTGTCGTCTCGAATAAAGGACTAGGGGTAGAAAATACAGAATTAGAAGTTGGAGATATAATTAAATCGGTCAATAATGTTGAGGTAAATAGCATTAGAGATTTAAGACAGGTACTAGATGATAAAGATTCGGTAAAATCAGGCGTTTTATTAAAAATCGTTCGCAATGATGCAGTAATTGAAAAAGAAATCAAACCATCATTTGATGCCTTGACACAAAAATACAAATTAGGTATATGGGCAAAAGATGGATTGAATGGCGTAGGCACACTTACATACATTGACCCGACTTCAGGCAGATATGGAGCACTAGGACACCCTATAGTAGAGCCTAGTACACGAATTATTCTAGATGTCGAGAGTGGCACGGTGCAAAAATGTGTAGTGCTGGGTGTAAAGAAAGCTGGTAGAGGTAGTCCTGGTGAAATCAAAGCTGTACTTTCTCGTGGAGATAGTGCGGTAGGTAGCGTAGATAAGAATTGTGAATCAGGTATTTTTGGTACTTTGAATTTAGAGAAAATTGATACTAGCAATCGAACTCTAGTAGATTTAGGTGGTAGGTTATCTGCACATCCAGGTAAAGCTTTTATTTATAGTGCTATAGATGGCAAAAATATTCGACCTTACGAAATAGAAATTATCAAAACTAATTATCAAGGTTCGGGCAGTCAAAAAAATCTTGTATTTAGGGTAACTGATAAGAGGTTGCTATCTAGTACTGGTGGTATAGTACAAGGTATGAGTGGTAGTCCAATTGTGCAAGATAGCAAACTTATCGGTGCAGTAACTCATGTCTTTGTAAATGACCCAACTAAAGGCTTTGGAATATATATTGACAATATGATAAATAATTGATAAATGACTTACTTTTTTATATTTTTGCAAAAATATTTAACATTTTTGAAAATATTTACAAAAATTTACAAAAATCGTTTTACAAATTAAAAAATCTGTGTTATTATACAAAAAACTAGGAGTGATATTGATATGCAAAGGAGTTTTACACAGAATGAAAGTCGTTTATTATTCGTCATGGCAAAAGGAGTCTATCTCTAGTATTTCAAAGGAACTTTTTAGTAAGGGCATCACTTATGAGATAGAGGTAGATTATGCAAAAGTTATCTTTGAAGCAAAGAATAAGCAAATTGATGTTTTAGTAATAAACCTTGAGGAATATGTCGCTAATCCTCAAATTATGAATATATTTAAAGAAGGAGAAATATTTGCTATCCCATCTGTTTTGGTAGTAGGGGTGGAGAGCGAGCAGAATATATATCTTCCTACAAATTACCACCTTATACACTTTAGTCAACTCGTAGATAAAGTACTAGAAATCTATAGCAATAGCAATAAGGGCTACAAAAATTTAAAAGGGCAATTTCCCGAGTTGGATATAATGCGGATAGCGCACGAGACTTTGTCTCAACTTGGCTTCAACATTAGCACTTTTGGGACAATATATCTACAAGATTGTATTGCCGAGGTAATGAATCACAACTGCAACCCAACACAATTAAATAAGACGGTGTACAATCAAATATCAGCAAAGCATAATTCTAGTATTGCTAATGTTGTGCGTTGCACTCGTGCTTCGCTTGAGACGGCATGGAAAAGGCACAAGAGAAAGGCAGGAAGGCTTAGTAGCGGGGTAAGTTTTGATGATTTTACCTTGTGCCCTAGCGTAAAAGAATTTATATATTATGTGGCATATAAGTTAAATAACTATACGCAAAATCTAAATTACAAAAATGCCATTTAATTTGTAATACTATATAAAAAATGCTCATAAAATTAAGTATGGCGCATTTTTCTTTTTATCGCAGTTGGAGTTCTTTTTGTTATTATTTAAAAGATGATTTTTGCGAAAATAAGCGATGGTATATTTTGGTTCTAGCATTGATAGGACTAGGATTTTTGATAGGCTTAATCGCTGGAATTAGGATTTCTCCAGATGCATCTATAAGTAAACTACCTGATAGTGCTCTTCAAAATTATTTGGAAGGCAATAGTGGTGTGTTCGGCGTATTTTGCTCTAGATTATTTAGTATACTGCTAATCTTTCCAATTATTTTAGTTACTAACATAAAGCCGATAGGTAGTGTGCTTACCTTTATGTTGATACTGTATAAAAGTTTTGGCTTGGGGACTATGTGTGCTTTTTTCATTGCTATTTTTAACTTGGGTGGCTTCGTGAATGTGATATTTTTACTGCTACCTACTCAACTGTTATTTTTGAGTGCAATAGGTCTATTTGCGATTGCTTGTGTATCATATAATTTTAGATGTAGGACATATGGAGGCAGTATTTTATGCAAAGATTTCTTTTTAAGTAGCAGGGTAATGATTATTACTGCATTAATAATTGCATTATCATCAGTGATTTTGGAAATTCTGCTTTTACCATGGCTTTGTGCACTCCTAATTTAGCATTTTAATTTTTACTTTACATAAAATAATGTGAAATGCAAATGCTATTAGTAAATTAGGAGGTTTTGTATGGGAAAATCAATCAAAATCTTTGCTTTTTGTGCGTTTGCTCTAGTATTAAGTCTTAGTAATTTCTGTTGTTCACTAGATACAGAAGTTTTCGGAGCAACTTCGCCAGCAAGCAAAGCAAGAATACTAATGGAATATGGTACAGGTGAAGTGCTTGAAGAATACAATTCAACAGAGCATTTGCCAATAGCAAGTGTTACAAAATTAACTACTTTGCTCCTTGCCTTTGAGGCAATCGAGGCAGGGAAGTTGGAGCTTGAGCAGTCCCTTGTCGCTAGTGAAAATGCAGCAGGAATGGGAGGCTCTCAAGTATTCATAGATGCTGGTGCTGATTATACTGTAAAGAATTTATTACACGCAGTGATAATTAGTTCTGCCAATGACGCAAGTGTAGTGCTAGCAGAAGCAATCGCTGGCTCAGAAGAGGCTTTTGTAGATATGATGAATAAAAAGGTCGCTAGTCTTGGAGGAAAGGATACTAATTATACCAATTGTACAGGATTACCAAGCGCTATGGCATTTAGTTGCGCTAATGATGTGGCACTGGTAATGCGTGAGGTAATTAGCCACCCTTTGTATTTTGAAATTAGTGGAATATGGATGGAAGACTTTGTCCACCCATCTGGACGTATTACTCAAATGGCAAACACCAACAAGTTGCTTCGTTCTTACCAAGGTTGTGATGCAGGTAAGACTGGCTCAACTGCTGAGGCAGGATATTGTATGAGTGCTACTGCAAAGCGTAGCGATATGCGCTTGATTGCTGTAGTGCTAGGCGCAGAAAATAGCAAAGACCGCTTCAAAGAATGTGCTACCTTGCTTGACTATGGTTTTGCTAATTATTCTAGCGAATGCATACTAGATTGTCAGCAAGCTGTGGATATACCTTTAAATATTAATAAGGCAAAAAATGGTTCTGCAATTAAGCCAAAAGAAAGCTACTATGTATTGAATAAAAAAGGTGAGGACAAAAACATTGAGGTAAACTATGTACTTGATACTCTATCAGCGCCATTGTCAAAAGGTACAGTAGTAGGTCGTGCTATTGTTACGCAAGGTAATGTCGTAATTGCAGAAATTGATTTAGTATTAGAGGAAGATGTGGCAGAAAAATCTTTCTGGGACGAAGTACAATCTATCACTAGTGAATGGTAAAATAAAAACTACGGGTTTCCGTAGTTTTTATTTTGTCTTACTATTGAATATTAGCGCAACCAAGAAGCCAGCAAATATTGCTATTGCCAATCCTCCTGCTGTCGCAGTGAGGCCTCCTGTGAATACGCCCAAAAGCCCTGAGGTTTGTCCTGCATCTATAGCACCACGAGCAAGGCTTGCACCAAATCCAACTATAGGTACAGCAATACCCGAGCCTGCGAATTCGTATATTGGCTGGTAGAAGCCTACAGTTTCTAAAATTGCGCCAAGTAGTAGAAAGGATACTAGTATTCTAGCACTGGTAATTTGAGT